>NZ_JBJZOK010000029.1:0-105344 GCF_047200615.1 Nocardia sichangensis | reverse complement strand
ACGGTTGGGCCGGAGTTGACAGTTCGGCGTTGGATTCACGCGCTGCGGCCCGCGGGATAGCCCGACCATCCACCTCCCGCCGCGTTCTGCCTCGGCGCCATCACCGAGAGGGGCCTCCGAGGTGGGCAAAATCGGGCGGCAGCCGTGACAATCGAGATCGGCCGACCGCCAGGCCGAGCAAAAGCCGGGCAGGCTGCTGATGGGGGCACGGGGATGGGAAGACGACGTGGTCGCCGCGGGTCGGATGCGGCGGCGTTGATGTTCATGGCCGCGGTCGCCGCGATGGTCGCTGCACCCAAGGTCGCGGACATCGCCGAACGGCAAGCCGTGGCACTCGCATCTGCGGGGGTGTGCGCGCCGGCCGTCGCCGGCTGCGCGGCTGCGCTGGCGGTATGGCATCGCCGCCGGGTACGTGCTCGTGATGACGCGCGGGTGCTGGCGGCGTTACGGCAGAACTCGCTGAGTCCCTTCGAGTTCGAGGAGGCGCTGGCGGCGTGTGTCGGAGGGACGGCTGCACCGATGTCCGGGTCGTCGGCGGATCCGGCCGATCCGGGCGCCGACGTGATCGCACCGTCCGGGCGAAGGCAACCAGCGCGCTCGCGTCAGCGCTTGACCACCTGCGTGCCACCCGCGAAGTTGTCGTGCCACCCTTGCTTCGTCGAACTCGCGGTCACTGTGACAGCGATCGCGATGGCCGCGAAGAACCAGAAGATACCGCCGACCCACGGAATCAAGTTGAACAGCATGTACGCGTTGCGTTTCGCCGATTCCACGACATTCGGCTTCGTCGCGCCACCGGCCCCGGTGACATGCAGTCCGAGGAGCTTCTTGCCCGGCGTCGACCCGGTCACCACCTCGAAGAATACGAAGTACAGGAACCCGAATCCGGCGCCAGGAAGAATCGAAACCCATCCCGGCAGGTCGGATACCCGTTCGAGCACCCAGAACAGTAATCCGCCGATGATGCCGGCAATGATCCAGTCGATGAATCTGGCCGCGGCACGGCCTCCGATGCCGGCCGCAGCGACACCGACCACCTGCCCCGGATTCTGGCCGTACCCACCCGCAGTCATCATTCCTCCTCATATCGATCCCATGTCCGACCGCGCACTCACCCGCCGGACTGGCGCGTCGCCCGAAAACCTGTCACTCAGGACATTGCACAGATCGCAGCGACCACTGTAGACCGAGAGTACCGACTCCAGTGCACTATCGCCCGTTCGCCGGACGTGAATTCATCTGCTGCGCAACACTTCTGAAATTGGATACTGAGCCCGCCCAAGTCTCCTCGCCTCGGTGGCGGCGTTCAGGTTGCTCTTGTGACCTGCCGCCACGGCGATCCAGTTTCGGGCGATCCACGGCTACTGCTGTTGCGCAGTGTCCGCCGCGCCTCGCGACCGAACGCGTCACCACCGGACAGACCCTGCTGGATCAGCCCTTACGCCTCGCCGACGGACAGCACGCCGTCCATGGCCGAATCGATCAGCGCATTGGATCGATCGCCACTCGCGGCTGCCTTGACCGACCTTTCAACTCACGCTCCCTTTGTCAGTTGAGTAACGAAGCGCAGGGGCGCGGCGATTGCGACACAGTACCCAGAGCCGCTCTCGCCGAGGGCAACTCGCCATCGAAGAAAAGTCACAGATGAGGTCAGATGCCCTACGAATCCGCTCCGTTCTTCCGGCGTCTCGCCGCACGGCTCCTCGACCTTGCTTTCTGCCTGCTACTCACATTCGTCGTCGCCGTACCCGTCGGAATTCTGTTGGTCCCGGTCGCCTTGCTGACGACCGAAGCCCATGAAGCGGTGGTCTACGGATCAGCGGCGTGGCTGTGCTACTTCATCGCCTACGTTGGATTGGAGGTCTTTCTGTTGATCCGACGCGACGGACAGACTCTCGGCAAAGGGCTTCTCGGACTTCGGGTAGTACCTTCTGGAGAGTGGGCTCGGCCAAGGCTGGAATTGCTGCCGGCAGCCTCGCGCATGCTGATCATCTTCCTGCCGTTCGTATTCATGTCCCTGTCGGGATCGAATCCGGAATCAGCCATACTCAATGGGTTCGCCGTTGTCGGCTTCCTCGCGCTCATTGTGAGCTTCTTCCTCGCGGCGAATCCCGCGGGAAAACGCCTGGCCCTGCACGATCTGGCAACTGGCAGCCGGGTGGTACGCGCGGCCAAGCGAAAGATCGACTGGAAGAACGACATCCCCATGGTGCTGCCGGGCCGCGTGGACATGCGAAAGCGACCGTAGGCCAGTCCGTTTCGGCCTCGAAATCGCTGAACCGGAGCACAAGAAATTGTGCACTCCAACCGAAGCGGTCTCGAGGCGCCGTTTCTGGTCACCTGGTTCGCGCAGCGTGGTGCCAGGGGCTTGTGAGCCGGTGTGGGCGTCAGCGTTTCTTGGAAACGTGCATGGTGATCCGGGCGGTGACGAAGGCTTTGCCGTCGGCGTCGAGGATATCGACCGGGACGACGAGTTCGGTGGGTTCGTCGCCGAAGTCGGGAATGGGGTCGAGGGAGGCGACGGCGGTCACTGCGGTGGTTGCCTTGGACTTGTATTCCACGGTCATGCCGACCGGGATCCACCGGTGGGTGGCGGGGATGGTGGCGTCGGTCATCATGCCGCCGGCGAGCTCGGCCATGTTGCACGAGGCGATGGCGTGGTAGGTGCCGAGGTGGTTGTGGACGCTGCGCCGGTTGGGGGCGCTGACCCGGCACAGTCCGGGCCGCAGCTCTTGGAGAAGGGGGTGCACGCTGCGGAAATAGGGGGCTTTGAAGCAAAGCGCCTGGGTGAAGAACCAGTTGCCGAATGGCAAGCGCTGCAGTGTGTTCCAGAGCGCGAGATTGGTGCCGGCCGGCTTGTCCGTGGTGATTGTCATCGACGGTCTTCCTCGGTTCGAGCGGTGTCAGCGCAGTGCGGTGGTGACCGCGCTGTACATGGTGGTCTTGATGGCGGCGAGGGTGGCGGGGTCCTTGCCGAGAATGGGGGTGAGCCGGGTTATGGAGGTGGTGAGGACCTCGGTATCGGCGGCGGTGGCGTCGACGAGCCCGGCAGCCAGGGCGTCCGGACCGTTGAAACGGTAACCGGTGGTCATCGCTGTCACGGCGGCCTGGGGGCCGAGCTTGGCCTGGATGAGCGCGGCCATGCCTGGGGTGAAGGGGATGTTGATGTCGACCTCGGGAAAGCAGTAGTAGCCGCGGTCTTCACGCATGACGCGGTAGTCGTGGGCGGTGGCCAGCATGGCGCCGGCGCCGAAGGCGTGGCCGTTCACCGCGGCGATGGTGGGCAGCGGGAAGGTGAGGATGCGGGCGAACAGTTTCTGGACGCGGCCGACGTACCATTCGGCGCGGTCGCCGTTGGCCATCAGCCAGTCCAGGTCGAGACCGTTGGAGTAGAACTTGCCGCTGCCGGTGGTGACCAGCCCTTGCGCGTCGCGCTCGATAGCGTCGAGGTGGGTGTTGACGGTGTCGAGCCAGTCCGGGGAGAAACGGTTTTCGTCGTCGCCGAGGTTCAGTACGGCGATCTTGTCCTGGTAGTGCAGGTTCGCGGTCATGGTGTTTCCTTTCACTTCGTTGTGGTGGGGTGCAGGGGTACGGCCAGTACCGCGCGGACCGCCGCGGCGAGGCGTTGGCGCACTGCGGTATCGGGGCTCCGGCGGCCGCGCAGCAGCAGCGCGGTGGGCAGTTCCACCACGCAATCACGGATGACGGCGACGGCCTCACGGTCGGCGCGGTCGAACACGCCGCGCGACAGATTTACGAACAGCTCGGTCAGGGTCTGATCGAGTCGGCGTAGTTGCTCGGCGATGTCGTCGGGGATCTCGCTGGAACCGAGGAGTTCCCGGCGGGGCACGGTCAGCAGGAAACGCCCCGAAACCGGCTGCTGCACCAGGAATTCGGCAGGGGCGTCGGCGGCCGCGACGACCGCCTCGACGGCACCCCCGTGCGCCAGTGCACGATCCGCGGCCTCACGCTGCAAAGTCAGAAACCGCTGCGCGGCGCGCAGCCAGACACGTCCCATCAGCCCGGCGCGGGAGCCGAAGGCGTGATAGATCGCGCCATTGGACACCGACGCGGCCTCCGAGAGCGCGCGGACGGTGACCGCAGCGGGTCCGGAGTCGACTGCCAATCGTTCTGCGGCATCCATGAGCTGATCCAGAGCGTGTACACGAGGACGGGGCATGGCCGGAGCATAACAGAGCATTCGCTCCGTAACTACGGACAGTCTGTCGATGTTGAATTTCCCAGCTGAGGTGGAAGCCCGCACGCACCGCGTTCGCGGTCCCTTCGAAGACCGGATCACCCTGACCGGAAACTGCCAGGACAGCGGTCGATACGGCGGAGATGCTGTGCGGCTCAGTCGGAGAAGACCGACCAGCAGATGCTGTTGCGCCGGGCCTGGTCTTCGAGGACCAGGGCGCGGATGGGGTCGGTGAGCTGGTCTCGCTGCCAGTCACGCTCGATCCGGCCCGCCTGGGGATTGCCGGGATGCGCGCTTCGAACGGCTTTGATCGCGTAGGCGGCGGCACCGAGGTCGTGTTCGGCGACGTGTCCAACGCATGCGGCTTGTCCGGCGGCGTAGGCGGCGAACCGGGCCGCGCCGGTCAGCGGGCGGGCGGCGCCCATCGCGTGTCCGCCTGCTGCCCGGGCTTGCATCATCGGCATGTCGCCTCGCGCCCACGCTCTGGCGGCGGCGATGGCGTCTCGTGGGCGTGGATCGTCGGGCTGTTCGTGCTCGAAATGGCCGAGAACGTGCTCGGCGCATGCCGCCGCCCACAGCGCGAGCAGCTGATGGTCGGCATCGGTCAGGCGGCCACCCCGACGGATCGTCACCATCCGGGGGTCTCGGACCTTGGGCAGGATCATCGCCGCTCCGCCCCTCGCTCGTGCCGCGGTGACGGGGTGCGCTCATCTCGCAGGCGGTTGTCGAGCTGGTGCACGAGCTGGCTGACCCGGTTCGTGCCGGCGCCGATCCTCGGATAACGACGGAGGACGTCGATCACCAGTGGCGCCGCGAGGTCGACGATGCGCTCGACCGAGTCGCCGTATTCGTCGCTGGGGCGCAGCTCGAATACTCGGATGGTGTGCGCAGACGCGCGCAGGATGTGGTTGACCTGAGCGGCATCCGCCAGCGGATGCAGATACGCCGATGCGGCGGCATCGCCCGCGGCCATCGCGGCGTGAAACGGCACGGGCGCCGCCGCTTCTCGCCCAGCACGGTGGGCGGCAGGTGCCGTCACCCGCTGGGCGCGAGAGCGGCGGCCTCCGTGGACGAACGCGGCTGCGGCGGCGAGCGCGTCGCGGGGTCTGCTGTCATCGGGGTGACATGCCTCGAACAGCGGAAGTACCTGCTCTGCCGAGGACATGGCAAAAGCCGTCACTGCCCTGATCTCGTCCATGGTCAACGCGAAGTCTGGGGTGCGTTGCTTGCGCCGGAGGGGAGGCTCTGACCGGAGGTTCACACCCTCCGATCGTAATCTTGAACGTTCGATTGAATGTTGTGGTCACCTAACCAGGGGATGCGACCGTAAACCCTCAAAGCGATGCCACGTCAGCCGCGAATGACCGGACAGCCGAAACGAGCATCCCCACACCTGAGACGGGCCCACCCGTCCAGCGCCGCTTCCACGCCATCGGACCACCGACCCCTGGTCGGAGGTGTCTACGGTCAGCTTCACGTTCGGGTTGATGACGCGCAGGAGCGCTTCGAAGTCGCCGCCCAGGGAAGGCTCGGACGATTTCTCGATGATCACGACCGAGGCCCGTCGGCTGATCTGCGGCTTTGACGTTGCGACGAGCCCGGCTGGCGATCATCTTGGTGGCATCGGTCGATCCACCCAGGATCTCGCCGATTTCCTGGAATGTGAAACCGACTGCGTGCCCGCAGGTTTCGGCGGACAATACCTTAGATATCCACTGATCCAGGCCCGTTCGCGCGGTGCCTGCTGCTTGGAGGGCAGTCGGGATGTTCGTAGAACCGCTGTCGAGGCATCGCTATTTTCGGACCGCCGACCCCGAGGTGGCCCGGGCGGGGATGAGCGGCATTCTGCGTGAGCACCGGCTCGATCCGAGCGCCTCCACCATGGAGGCCAGCTGCAATGTCGTCCGGTACGGCGATGTCGGCCTGGTCTACAAGCATTACGGGGTCCAGGTTCGGATCCGGACCGAGCCCATCGAAACCTTCCGCCTGGTTCAAATACCGCTGGCCGGGTGGGCCCGGGTGCTCAACGGGACCGCGGATATCGCCTCCGACCCTGCGGTGGCCTCGGTTCCGGACCCGGACGCGCCCCTGGACATGAACTGGCATGAGAGCAGCAAGCAACTGCTCGTCCGATTCGACCGTGCCGCGTTGGACGACCATTTGCGGCGGATGCTGGGCCGGCCGCCGGATCGTCCGCTGCGGATGGCCGTCGCCATGCAATTGCGGTCACCCGCCGCCCGGACCTGGTTCGAATCGCTGCGCATGCTGCAGGACGACGCCGAAGGCCCCGGCCTGTTCCTGGATTCGCGGCTGCGGCCGCAGATCGAGCAGCTGATGATGTCCCAACTCCTGCTGGCCCAGCCGAACAGCTATACCGAGCTCCTGCTCGACGACGCACCCGGAAAGTCGACGCCGCGTCCCATCCGCCTGGCCGAACAACTCATCACCGACCATGCGCACGAAATGCTCACCATCACCGACATCGCTGAGGCAGTGGGACTTTCGGTGCGGAGCCTGCAAGAGGGCTTCCGGCGATACCTCGACACCACACCGACGGCGCGATTGCGTGAAGCCCGGCTGGTGGGCGTGCACATCGCGCTGGCCGCCGCGGACCCCACCATGACCACCGTCGCGGCGGTGGCCGCGGACTGGGGGTTCTGGCATCTGGGCCGTTTTTCAGCCCTGTACCGACGGCGATGGGGTGTGCCGCCGTCGGTGACGCTGCGCGCCTGAAACGCCGCGCCGCGCCGATCCCGCCGCGCAGCCCGGATAGAACTCGCGCGAGGTGGATAGTCGCGGGCGGTCCGGTCCACCCATCATGAGTGCGGCGCATTTCCGCCGCACCGATACTCGATCCCATCGGCTTCGAAGGGTCAATCATGTTCTCACTCACATTGTTTCGTCGTCTCAGCGTCGCGGCGGCGGCTACCCTCGCGGTCGCTGGATACGGCGCGGCCCTCGCGCCGGCACCGGCGTCGGCGGCTTACGACTGCCCGGGCGGACTGTTCTGCGGCTACGACCACCGCAACGGCACCGGCATGTTCGTGCAGGTCGACAGCAACTGCCTGCTGCACGACATCGGCAACGAAGGAAATGGAGATCGTCTGAGCTCGTACTGGAACCGCACCGGGAAGACGGTCGGCGTCTACAACTGGACCGGTCAGGAGTGGCAACTGCTCGTCTCGGTCCCCGACAACAGCAAGGGCAATGTGCCCGCCGACGGTGACAACAAGGCCGATGCCCTGTGGGTCTGCGGCTGAGTTCAAATTTACAATAATCGGTAAACCCTCTCGGCGCGCAGCCGGGAGGTTTACCGACCGTCCGCGGGCGACGACGTCAGGTCGCGGCCAGGCAGATTATTCGCCCGCAGGTGTGGTGGATCGTCTAGACTCCTATACACAGCTACCGGTTCGGGATGTTCTGTCCCGACTCGGCGTGTGAATTCGCGTCACCGCTTTCTCCTCTCTGTTTCGGATGAAACTCATACGGTAAGGAGCGGTACATGACTGCACAATCCACGACGATCAATGAGCCGTCTCTGCAAGACAAGATCACATACCAGCTGTGCGAGTACGCGAATCTGGTCAACAGCATCAGCAAAGAAGACGGCGACCTGGAGGACACCCTCTCTCAGAAGATCCAGCAGTATCTCGACACCAACCGGGACGTCATCGGAGGGTGGGAGATCGTCTGGGGTCCGGGAGTCGCGCTGTTCGACACCGACTTGTACGCGGTCAACGCCCTGTACATGGTGCGAAGCACAGAGGATCGCTCCCGGTACGTGATCGCGATGGCCGGCAGCACCGATGCACTGGTGTTCGACTGGCTCGTCGAGGACTCCTTCATTCTCCAGACGCCGTGGTTCGCGAATAATGGCGCCTGGCACACGATCGGCACCGCTATCGGGGTGAAAACCCTCCTCAATATCAAGCCCTCAGGCCAGCGTCCCGGCGCCGGTCACACGTTGCCCGAGTTCCTGAGTTCGCTCGGCGACAAGGCGATCGACCTGACCGTCACCGGCCACAGCCTCGGCGGCGCCCTGTCACTCACGCTGGCGCTGTTCCTGCGCGACACCCAGTGGCTTTGGGACAATTCCGAAAAAGCCAGGATCAGCGTGCTCTCGACCGCCGGACCGAGTTTCTGCAATCAGGAATTCGTCAACTACACCACCCAACGCCTGCAACGAGTTCGGCGCTACGCCAACGACCTCGACATCGTCCCGCACATGTGGAACCCGCCCGATATCGATGGCGCCAAGGCTCTCTACTCCAAGAACAACCAGCCTGCTCCCGGTGGTATGCAGGTTCTGTTCGAAGTGCTCAAGATACAGGCGTCCGTATCAGGCCAATACGCACACTTCGACCCCGCGAGCGGCGTGTTCCACGGCACGTTCAACGATAAGATCAATCAAACGCAAGGCTCGACGCCGGATGATTTGTACTTTGCGCAGGTCGGGTACCAGCACATAGGCGGCTACCATGAGTTCTTCGAAATCGGAGGCGTGCAGTGGCCGCAGGGCGTCGTAGCCCTCCCGCCGGTCGGCACCGACGCCGTGATGAACCGGGTCTCGGCCTTGGCCGGTCTACCGCTCGGCGACGGTGCCGGAAAGGTGCTGGCGAACCATCGGCCGGCGACCGTCCCGCTCAACGGACAGCCCGTGGAGCTGCCCACCGACCACGAGAGCCCCGAAGCCAAGAACTTCGTGGACCGCGTCACTGCCGAGTTCAACCCCACCTCCGCATGAACTGATGTCCCGTGCCCCGCCTCGGTGGCACGCGAACTTCGATCCGGTTCAGTGCGAAAGGGCTTCAGCGGGACAGGACGTGGCGGTCGATTCCGGCAGGCAGTCTCGGCGACTACAGGTAAGTCGACGAGGTCCGGCGTCGGCAGTCGGCCGCCACGACTAGCCTGTGTCTCCCAATGATTCGAGCCATTCGATGATGAGGGCCAGGACGAATCCGTATGCGATCGGCGACCTGGTCGCGGCATTGGGGAATCACAGTTCGCGGTACAAGAGAGTTCGATCCGACGCTGCGGCATCGCATATGCGGCCAAGGTCGGAATCCTGCCCGTCCCAGCAAGAGCACTCGCAGCCTGGGATCGCAGACCGGGCCTACTCCCTGGGACTGCCCGCGAGAAATCGGCGTCGAAAGCTGTGAACTCTTTTGAACCCGCAAACTCCTGCAAATTCTCCGCGTCTGAGTACGGATGTTCTCCAGACTGGAGGTGTTGGGTCTGGCGGCTGGCCGGCCGACACCACCCGCCAGGCCCAACCCCGCGACACCACGACACGCCTGAACGGCCGTTTAGGAACATACGAGTAGGTCGGATCTACCATGCCTGCCGTCTCCAGACCTTTTCGTGAGATCGTCGTGCACCTCGGCTGCACGCCCTGGTCGAGCTCTCGCCGACATCTCAGTCCTTCGGCGCGGAGTTGATTGTGTCGCCGTACCAGCTCAGATCCGAATTCTCGGCGACCTCGAAGGCCTCGAAACGATCGTCGGCCACAACCGCGTCGATCAGAGCCCGTGAGCCGGCGACGATCGTGGAGTCGAAGTCGATCTCGCTGGCCACGACCCATGCGTGGTCGGCGGGCCAGAGCAGCTGGGGCGTCACTCCGGGGAAGTCGGTCGTCCATCCCAGGCCCGCCGCATGCACCCAGCTGGGGTCGGCGAGTTCGGAGAGACTGGTGTCGAACAGCATGAAGTCGCGTCCCGGCCACCGCAGGAAAGGCCCTGTCCGGACCGCTCGTCTGACCTGTGGCGCGACAGACGCTGCCAGCTCGGCGTCGATTCGAGCTCGCTCGCGCTCGAGGTTCTGCGGATCGCCGTCGGTGGACGCGACGAACACCGCACCCGAGGATGTGTTCAGCTCGCCGAATCCATTCCACACTCCAGCCGTCACCTCTTCCGGTGCCTCGGTGGCTGCGCGAAGGTGGACGGTGAGCGCGGCCAGCAGACTCGGGTCGAACCACCCCTCGACGGTCTGGCCGACTCTCCAGCCGTCATCGAACGACATCGCCGCTTCGTCCTCATCGTCGGTGAGGTTGCGCCACTGCACCAGCGGATGCATCACTCTGCCGTTGCGCACGGCGACCTCGGCCCACGGCCACTTCACCTCCTCCACGATCTCGGGACTACCCCACTCGTCGGTGACCGTGACATCGCGGCGGGTCGCCTCGACCGGGTGCAGGATCCGCGCATAAGCCTCGAAGCCGGTACCAGCGACGCCGCCGACCCCGTGTTCGCCGACGCGCGCCAGCAGCCACCCACCACGCTCGAAATCCGTTGTGAACTCCACCCAGCCAGCCTAATGAGCCATACCTGTCGGGCAGCTCCATCTCTGGAGGCTGAGTAACACGCAAAGGGGACGCGCGTAACCGACACGGCCCGAGTCCGAATCTTACTGAGTCACGCCTTCGGGCGGTTGTGATCGTCCTCGATTGGCGGGTCGGAACGCACCGCCACGTCACCCGTTACCGTTCGGAAATCGAGAACGAAGGACTGCCCGGCGGTTGGCGGGTAAGAGTTCCATGGGGAGCCCGGTATTGGCGTAGCCGATCGAGAGGACTTGGCCTTGAGTGATCTTTCTCGCCGTGACCTGCTCAGGACGTCGACGGCCGTCGGCGTAGGAGCAGTCGTTGTTTCGGGCCTCACAGGCGCAGACACGCCGGATATCGCGGACGCAAGCGTCCCCGAAAAAAGCCCGGGATGCCCGCCCGCGACGCTGACCGGCCACATCGTCCGACCCGGTGACGTGTCGTACACGGAGGCCCGACTCGGCTGGGATCAGCTCTTTTCGCACTATCCGCTGGTCATCGTCTTCGCGCAGGACACCCAGGACGTGGTGAACGCCCTGACGTGGGCGCGGCAGCACAACGTCGCGTTGCGGGTACGCAGCGGCCGCCACGCCCTCGAGGGCTGGTCGAACGTCGACAACGGCATCGTGATCGACGTCAGCCGGCTGAAGTCGGTCCGGATCGACCCTGGCGCTCGTATCGCGACGGTCGGCGCCGGGCTGAACCAGCTGGAAGCGGTGACGACGCTCGCGAAGCAGAATTTCGCGATCACAACCGGAAGCGAGGGCAGCGTAAGCGTGTGCGGTGCGACGCTCGGCGGTGGCCTCGGGCCACTCAACCGCTGGCTCGGCATGGCCTGCGACAGCCTGATCGCGGCCGAGGTCGTCGTCGCGTCGGGTGACGACTGCGCCGAGGTGATCAACGCGGACTCGCAGCACCACTCGGACCTGCTCTGGGCGCTTCGCGGCGCGGGCAACGGCAACTTCGGGATCGTCACCCAACTCACCTACAAGGTGTATCCGCTCGAGCATCTCGCCTATGTGCAGGCGACATGGGATGGACTCGGGGACCTGTACGGGGTCTTCGAGGCGTGGCAGCGTACGGTACCGTCCGCCGACAGCCGTCTGGGTTCCGAGCTCGAGGTCCACAAGTCCCAGATCCTGCTGTCCGCGTGGCTCGTGGAGGGGGCGGCGGCACAGGCCACCGAGATGCTGGCCGCGATCCTGTCGGTCGGCCGCCCCGATGTCACGGTGCAGGTCGGTAACTGGGGCGATATTTTCGCGGGAGCCCAGGTCCCGCTCCCGCGAGAGCCCGCGAACTGGAAGTTCTTCTCGCAGTTCGTCAAAGAGCCGTTCCCGAAGAAGGCGATCGACATCATCGGCGACTTCATGCGAAACGCTCCCACAGAGGACAGCAACTACTTCGTCGATGCCTTCGGTGGGGCGATCAAGTCGGAACCCCCTGGCGGCACGGCGTTCGCGCATCGTGACGCGCTTTTCTACGGTGAGATCGGCGCAGCTTGGGGGACTCGTTCAACACAACCAGGCGCCAGCGACCCGCTGACCTCGCAGGCCCAGGCCTGGACCGCCGAGTTCAGCCAGGCGCTGCGGCCCTACGCGGACGGCGCCTACGTCAACGTACCGAACGTCGGAATGCAAGAGTGGGGAACCGCCTACTGGGGCGGACAGCACTTCGAGCGGCTGCGCACGATCAAAGCGAAGTACGACCCCCACAACATTTTCCAGTACGAGCAGAGCATCCCGCCCGCATCACACTGATCGACAGTCAGTCATGACTGTTCCGCAGACCCGGACCGACCCGACCTATCTCCGTGAGCTGCCGTGACATGCCGGCCTGTCCTGAAGGTTCATCTTCGACCGGCCAAATGCTCGTCGAGTACGCGCGCGATGATCGGCAACACGTGTCGTGCGGTCAGTTCGTCATGGGTGACTCCGATATCGTGATCGACGATCTCGCCGGTCACGTAGGGCCGCCATCCACCGGGGCCCGAGTTGCCGGAAGCGTCGACGGTCGCACTGAAATACACTGCGTCCCCGTCGAATACGGGACGATGATATCCGGTTCTGATCTGTGCCACTATGTTGTACCACCGCGTCAGACGCTCGATTGTGCCCGCATCGATCGGCGAAACACCGCCCAGCTGGGTACGAATCAGATCGGCGGCATCTTCCGCGGACGCATCGGCGGGCACACCACGAATACCCAACATCGGGCCGAAAGTACTGACGAAGCCGCCGGCGGAAAGCTGCTCGATGCTGTCACCATCGATGTCCGCGGAGTCCGTGTCGAGTAGCGCGAGAAGTCCTACTTGCTCACCGGCGTTCCTCAACTTCGTGGCGATCGCGTGCGCGACGAGCCCGCCGAACGACCACCCGAGCAGGTGGTATGGACCCGTCGGCTGCAGAATCCGGATCTCGTGGATGTACCGATCGACCAACTCTTCGATCGATCGCGCTAGTGCTTCGCCGCCGCCCAGGCCCGTTGCCTGTAGCCCATAGATCGGCCTGCCCGGCGACAGCACATCCGCGAATCCCGAGTAGGGCCAGGCGACTCCGGAGGACGGAGACACGCAGAACAGCGCGGGTTCGCTGCCGCCGAGCCGGATCGGCCACACGACGTCGAGCATAGGTCCGGCGTCGACTGGAGGCAGCTCATCGGCCATGCGCCCGGCGGCCGCGGCCAATGCGGCGATGGTGCGGTGCTGGAACACCTGAAACGGCGTGCGGTGGACGCCCCGCCGCTCGGCCCTGGATACCAGCTGGAGAGCGAGGATACTGTCGCCGCCGAGAACGAAGAAGGAATCGTCGGCGCCGACTTTGTCGACACCGAGCAGCTCCGCGCAGATGTCGGCGAGAATTGCTTCGGTCGGTGTCGAGGGTGGCCGGTACCCGGCCTGCCCGTCCGCGAATTCAGGTGTGGGCAAGGCGGTCCGATCGAGCTTGCCGACCGCGTTGAGCGGAATCGTATCGAGCACGACGAACACGGAAGGGACCATGTACGCGGGCAGGGCAGCGGTCGCGACCATACGCAGATGCGCGACGTCGACCGTGACATCTTCGGCAGGCAGCACATACGACACCAGTACGGTTGCCCCTGTCGGCCCGGCGCGGCCTATCGTCACCGCATACTCGACCTGTTCATCGCGGCACAGCACGGAATCGATCTCGCCGAGTTCGATCCGCAGGCCGTGGATCTTCACCTGGAAGTCGTTGCGGCCCAGAAACTCCAGTTCGTATGTATGGTCGGCCCCGATGACCCATCGCACCATGTCGCCGGTGCGGTACATCCGCTCCCCCGGCTGGCCGTAGGGATCGGCGACGAAGTGTGTCGCGGTCGCCTCGAAACGGCCGAAATAGCCGCGGGCGAGCGCGGGACCGGCCAGGTACAGTTCACCGGCGACGCCGACCGGCACCGGACGCAACCAGGTGTCGAGCACCATGGTCGCGGCGCCACGGATCGGCCCGCCGATGGTGATCGGTGCTGCCGCGGCGAGATCGCGGTGACAGGTCGCCCAAGTGCTGAACTCTGTCGGACCGTACAGGTTCACCATCCGACGCTCATTCGACCACCGCTCGATCAGTTCAGCCCTCGCGGGCTCGCCCCCCACAGCAAGCACCCGCAGCTGATCGAGTCCGCCAGGATCCATCGTGGCCAGTACCGACGGCGTGATCGACGCATGGGTGACCCGTTCGGCGCGCAGCAGTCGATCCAGCTCTCCGCCCGCACATACGTCAGGCGGCGCGATCACGAGTTCGCCGCCCGCGCCATGTGCTGTCAGCAGTTCGAAGATCGACGCGTCGAAGCTCGGTGACGCCACATGCAGGACGCCGACCGCCGTATCCAAGTCCAGTGACTCGGTCAAGTCGGCCACCAGATTCGCGAGCCCGCGATGACTGACCAGCACAGCCTTGGGTTCGCCGGTGGAGCCCGAGGTGTAGATCAGGTACGCCGCGTGGTCGATGCGGATGGGACTCCCACGCTCCGCGTCGGTGATCGGTGCCGCGGAGACCTTCTCGACCCGGCGGCGCGTATCGAGGTCATCGAGCAGCAGCCAGTCGATGGTTCCCGGTAGCGTCTCGCGGGTCACCGTCACGCCGATCTCCGCCTTCGAGTCGGCCAGGATGTGCTCGATCCGCTCGATCGGATAGCAAGGATCGAGCGACACGAACGCCGCGCCGGTCTTGGCGACTGCCCACACCGCCACCACCGATTCCAGCGATCGACCGAGAGCAAGCACGACGCACATTTCCGGCCGCGCGCCTCGGCGCAGTAGGACGCGGGCAAGACGATTCGACCAGGCGTCGAGCTCGCCATAGGACATCGTTATCTCGCCCGCGCGAACAGCGATGGCACTGTGGTCGATCCGTGCTCCGGCACAGAGAATTTCTGGCAGTGTTCGCGGCGGCATCGACGCCGGTCCACGCACCGACAGCAGCGTGGCGCGCTCCGCGTCGTCGCAGCACTGTAGCTCGGACACCAGCGCCTGTGGGTTGCCTACGAGTTGAGTCAGGAACCGGACCAAGCGATCCAACAGTAGGCGCGCTGTCTCCGGCACGAACTGGTCGGCGTGGTACTTCACGCTGATGCGCAGCATGGCCTGCCCGTCGCTGCCGGGCAGCGGAACCACCATGAGATTCAACGGATACGGCGTGGCATCGGTGCCCTCGATGTCGACTACCCGCATGCCCGCGATGTCCGGCAGCGCCGACAACGCGCCTCGGTCGAGCGGATACGACTCGAAAACGGTGAGCGTATCGAACAATTCGGCCAAGCCCACCGTCTTGTGAATCGCAGCGAGCCCGACGTGCTGATGATCCATCAGCCGTGCCTGTTCACTCTGCATGCGAGCCAGTAGGTCGGCGACCCGCTCCGCGGGATCGAACCGTACACGCACCGGCAGCGTATTGATGAAAAGACCGACCGATTCTTCGACACCGGCCAGCTCGGGTGGCCTGCCCGACACCGTCGCGCCGAATACCACGTCGGATCGGCCCGTCAGCACGGCCAGCAGCATCGCCCAACCCGCCTGCACTATCGTGTTCGCCGTGGTGCCCGAATCGCGCGCGGCCATTTGCAGACGTGCGACGATATCCTGGGACAGGTCGGCGGACACCGTCCCGGTCCCTGTCGCCTCCGTGCCGGTCGATGTCGAGACCGCCCGTGTCGGGATGTCCATACCTGCCAAGTACTGTGCCCACGCGGCGGTCGAGGCAGCATGATCCTGCTGGCGCAGCCAGGAGAGGAATTCGCGGTAAGAGTGCGCGGGCGGCAGCGCGGAGGTGTCGCCCGCAGTGGCATAGAGCGTGAGTAATTCCCGCACCAGCAGCGCAGTCGACCAGCCGTCCAGCACAAGGTGATGGTTGGTCAACACGAACCGGTACTGCGCGGGAGCGATACGCATGAGCGTGCAGCGCACGAGCGGCGGGCGGGTCAATTCGAACCGGCTGCCCGCGTCCAGGGCGATCACCCGGTCGAGTTCTCGCTGTCGTTGCTCGGCTTCCGCGATTCCGGTCAGGTCGATCTCCCGCCAGCAGATGTCGGCGTCGGTGACGACGAGTTGGCGGGGCCCTTCATCGGTCTCTACGAACGCGACCCGCAGGATGTCGTGCCGTGCCACCAGCGTCTGCGCGGCGGAGCGTAGTCGCGCGGTGTCGACGGTACCCGTCAGCGTGAGTAGCGACTGCACCGTATAGACGTCGGCGCCTTCGGGATCGTACAGCGCATGGAAGAGCAGGCCATGCTGCAATGGTGACAGCGGCCAGACATCGGTGAGAGTCGGATAGGTGCGTTCCCAGGCGTCGATCTGTGCCTGCGTCACCGCGACGAGGTCGAAGTCGCAAGGAGTGTTTCCTCCGGCTCCTGGGCTGCCGCTGTGATCGGCCAGTGCCCGCAGCGCGGCTGCCCAGAGATCGGCGAACTCTTCGACGTCTACGGCCTCGAGCAGCCGGGCTGCGTATGCCCACGTCACTTCCAGCCCGTCGTCGGTCAGTGCGGCATTGATATCGACGACCGCGGCCAGCGGCGCTCGCTCGTCCCGCGTTGCCGCGAAGCGTTGCGGCAACCAGGCCCCGGCCTCGCTGTCGGTCGGCACCCGGCCCAGATAGTTGAAGCTGATCTGCGGGGTCGGCGCGTCCACGAGCGCATTCTTGGTGTCGGCGTTCAGATACCGGAGCATGCCGAAGCCGACACCCTTGTCGGGCACCGCGCGTAACTGTTGCTTCGTGGTCTTGATCGCGGCGCCCGCCGCGGGGCCACCGGTGAAAGCGTCTGCGAGGTCGATGCCCGTCAGATCGATGGCGATCGGATGGACCGTGGTGAACCAGCCCACGGTGCGCGCGACATCGGCGCCGGGCAGGACGGCCTCCGTGCGTCCGTGGCCCTCCATGCTGAGAAGCAATGACCTTCGATCACGCCAGCGGCATGCTGCCATCGCGAGCGCGGTCAGCAGCACATCGTCGGCACCGCAGTGGAAAAGGTCCGGCACCGTGGTGAGTACCGAGTTCGCGACATCCGGAACGACGATGGTCCGGAAAGTCCCCGCGGCGGCGGCGATGTCGAGGGCCGGGTCCCAAGCGCCCGTGCCGATCGGCGGATCGGGCGTCGCCAAAATGTTCTGCCAGACCGGCAGTTCGGCGCTGCGGCCTGCCGCATGGTCGACTTGTCCGTGGGCCCAACGCCGAAACGAGGTGCCGACCGGAGCCAGGGCGAGGCCCATGGCCGCGGTCGCCAGATCCGGCAGCAGGGTGCGCCACGACACCGCGTCGATCACCAGGTGATGCAGCACGATCCAGCACAAGGAAGGAGCATCCGCTCGTTCGATCAGCACGAAGCGTGCGACGACTCCGGCCTCCGGATCGAGCAGGTCCGCGGCAGCTTGCAATTCGTCATCGAACGTCGGATCGCCATTGCGATCGGCGCTCACGATGTCCACCAAGGTGCCTGCCTCGACCGCACCGGCTGGTGCGACAACCCATTCCCAGCCGTGATCGGTGTTTCGCATCGAGGAGCGCAGTAGGTCGTGATGGTCGAGAAGCACTTGCACGGCCTCGACCAATCGTGTGTGGTCCACGTCGGCCGGTAGACCGACCAAAACCCCCTGGCCGAGCCTGCGCCAGGTCTGTCCTTGGTCCAGCATCGCCTGCACGATCGGTGTGAGTTCGACGGCGCCGACGCCACCGCCGGGCAGCTCGCGTGCCACCGGAGTGCGCGCCTCGGTGGCCACCGCTGCGAGAGCGGCAACGGTCTTGCGCTCGAATACATCTCGTGCGCTGAGGCCGATCCCGGCGGACTTCGCCTTCGAGACCAGTTGAATGGCCGAGATGCTGTCGCCACCGAGTGCGAAGAAGCTCGCGCCGACGCCCACCGAATCCAGCCCGAGAACCTCGGCGAACAGCGCGGCCAGCGCCTGCTCCCGTGGGGTCGAAGGTGGTCTGCCCACAGACGCGTCCGAGCCGAACTCTGGTTCTGGCAGTGCCGTGCGATCTACCTTGCCCAGCGGTGTCAGCGGAATACTGTCCAGTATTACCACCGCGGCGGGCACCATATAGGCCGGAAGCGCCTTGTCCGCAGCCGCTTTCAACGCGTCCACAGAGACTTCGGCACCCGGTTCGGGCAGCACGTACGACACCAGCGCGGTGGAACCCGAGTCGGTCTCCTTGCCGAGGGTGACCACGAAGTCGACGCCGGGGTGCTGTCGCAGAACGGCATCGATTTCGCCGAGCTCGATACGGAAGCCGCGCACCTTCACCTGGAAGTCGCTGCGACCCTGATGATCCAGCTCCAATCTCCCGGAACTCTCGGTCCAGCGAGCCAAGTCTCCGGTGCGGTACATCCGCTCTCCGCACGCGTAAGGGTTCGCTACGAATCGGCAGGCAGTGAGGCCTCTACGCTGATGATAGCCGCGCGCCACACCCGCCCCGGCGAGATAGAGCTCCCCGATCGTCCCGGGAGCCACCGGCCGCAACCAGGAATCGAGCACGACCGCCGAGAAACCGCGAGCCGGACTTCCGATCGTGACCGGCCCAGCGGGTCTCAACGCGTCGCTCAAGGTCGCCGTGACCGTGGTCTCGGTGGGCCCGTACCCATTGAGTACAGAACGACCGGACCACCTGGCCACCAACTCGCCTGGACAGCTCTCACCACCGACAACGACAGTGCGCACGCTGGGTAATGTCGCCGGGTCGAGGGATCCCACGACCGCCGGTGTGGCGTCCAGGTGGGACACACCTTCCGCGCGCAGAACCGCCGCCATCTCTTCACCGCCGTACGCCGATGGCGGAACAACGACGAGCGTCGCACCGGCGGCGAAGCTGACCAGGATCTCTTCGACCGAAATATCGAAGCTCGGCGAAACAACATGTGCCATTACGGAATCCGCGGCGACGCCGAAACCCTGCGCGGAGTTTGCGACCAGATTCGCCAAGCCACGGTGTGTGACCAGGACGCCTTTGGGCAATCCGGTCGACCCTGAGGTGTAGATCATGTAGGCGACCTGATCCAACAGCACCGCAGCGTGCCGCACCGTATCGTCGACCGCGGCCGCACTCTGCTCCGCGATGTCCCGGCCGGTCTCGTCCTCGTCGAGGATCAGCCAGTTCACCCGATTCGGAAGCAGACTTCGCGCGGTCGTTACGGTGAGGCCGATGCCGACGCCGCTGTCGTCGACCATATGCTCGATCCGGTCCGAAGGGTAGGTCGGGTCGATCGGCACGAATGCGGCGCCTGTCTTGGCCACGGCGAGCATCGCGAGCACGGAATCGATCGAGCGCGGAATCGAGATCGCCACACCGCGTTCCGGCCCGACACCGGCGGCGATCAGGATGCGTGCCAGCCGGTTGGTGTATTCGTCCACTTGGCGGTAGGTCAGCCGAGCTGACCCGCTATGGACAGCGATCGCTCCGGGGTCGATTCCCGCACCCGCGGCGAGAATTTCGGGCAACGTGCGCGGCGCGACGCTCGTCGGTCCGCGTGCCGGTGCGAGCTCGGCGAGCTCGTTATCAGGTACGACGGGAATCGTGGACAGTGCCGCGTCCGGTCCAGCGGTGAGGAACCTGCGCAGGAACCGCAGAAATCGGCTGTGGTGAGCGATCAATTCGGTATCGCTGTACAGGTTAGCGTTGCCCTGGAAGTCGATGTGGGTGCTCTCGCCCCCAACGCCCGGATACAGATTGACGTAGAGGTCGTCGATCAGCCCGGCCGTCAGCACATGCGCTCGTCCGGTCACCGCACCGAGTTGAACCCTGGTGTCCACCATCATCAAATTCACCGACGGACCGAAGGTCGCTACCTCGTCCATCGGCCAACCGAGGTCGCGGAAGATGTCCTCTTGGCGGTAGCGCTGCCGCCGCAGCGCGCCGGTCAGCTCAGCCTGTGCTGCCCGGATCAGTTCACCGACGGTCGTGGTCGGCCGCAAGCTCAGTCGCACCGGGACGACGTTGGCGATCATGCCGCCGGAGCGCCGCATCGTCGCCGTCGTGCGCGCAGAGACCGGCAGGCTCAAGACCACCTCTGGAGCACTGGTGATCGCAGCCAGATAGGCGCCGAAGGCTGCGACCACCGTAGGCGCCACACCGGACGACGCCGCCTTCGCGACCATCTCCAGCAACGCAGCCGTTTCCTGCGTCAGCGCCGCCTCCACACGTCTGGGATGCGCGTCCACTTCGGCGGTACGGCCCGCCAGACTCACCGGGTCGGCGATCCCGTCCAGGTGCCGAAGCCAATACTCCCGGTCGGCCGCGAAACGGTCGGAGCTGCGGTACGCCTGATCGGCATCGACGATCTTCCTCAGGTCCTCGGCCTGTGCGGCAGGGGGCGGCCTCCCCTCGATCGCCGCGGTGTAGAGCTCGCCGGTGCGTCGCGCCATGGCCGAGACCCCCATGCCGTCCAGCGCGATGTGGTGCATCCGCCAGTAGCAGAACCAGCGGTCGTCGGCGATCCGCAGCATGACGACACAGGCCAGCCGATCGTTCATCAGATCGAGGGGCGCCGAGTATTCGTGGCGCATCCAGGCATGAGCCGCGCCCGCGGGATCGCGCTCACCTCGGAAGTCGACAACGCGTGCACGATCGTCGAGCGTGGTGTCGACGCACTGGAACGGATAACCGTCGCTTTCTATCAGGCGCAGATACCCGGTGCCGAACTCGCGCCCGGCTCGGCGCGCTGCCGGGGCGAGCAGGTCGAGGTCGATCGATCCCGCCAGGTCGACGTACTGGGCAATAGAGATCGGGACATCGCCTGCGACGTGCTGGGCGAACCAAATTCCGCGTTGGGCCGCCGAAAGCGGGAAAACTCCGTCGGACAGCCTATTCCCGGTAGCGATCGGTCTAGCGGAAGACTGTTGCATGACAAGACCTTTATTCTGACCGGTGTAGCCACTCGGGCCATTCCTCACGATCAAGCACTACAGATGTCGTATTCCTTTTCTCTCAGTCTGAGCCAGGCTCAGGACGGCGTCCGCGCCGACACAGGTTCCGTCGACGCATCGGCCGCAGTCCGGGATGTAAGACGGCAGACGTCGACCGCTCGATTCGGAAGGCCATAGACGCCGCGACTTGCTGGATACCGCCGGATCGGCGGCAAATGTGAACAGCCCGCCGACTTCACGGTGCGCTGGCGGACCACTGATGATCGACTCGTTACCCACGATGAAGCTCAACTCGAGCGAGTTGGCATCTGCCCCTGCTATCCGGACCAGCGCGGTGGCATCGACCGCCGCGACTGGCTTCGCGAGCGGCGGCATGCAGAGATTGTCGGCGAGCGACGCGGTCGGTGCGTGCATGTCGTATCCCAAGGCCACAGGCAGGAGGTCTGTTGTGCACCCCGACCATGGCCTCCAGCAGGGACTTCAACGATAACTCCGAAGCGAGCGCCGGTGCAGGCTTTCGGTCGGCGGAACTCACCACTTTCTCGACCTGCCTCGACGCCTGCACGGCGGTTCCGCGCCATCACCTGCTCAGTTGCCGATGACCGACGACCAAGTCCACGCGGTCACCTGGACCGCCGTGACCACCTTGCAGCGGGTCGGCGCGAGCTTCAACCGGCACAGAACTCATCGGCGCGGACCTGCGCCACGCCGACCTGACCGCCGCCGACCTCAGCGACGCAATCCTGATCGGTGTGGTGTACGACGACGCCGCGCTGGCCGGGACGGATACACGCCCCCGCTCCGGTGATGAAAATCCCGGCCAGGCCAGCCACCATTCTTCAGGCCCCGGCCCCCGGGACCATGCATGCCGGCGCACCAGCGATCAAATCGCATTGGGTTTCTACCGTCGCCGCCTCGGCGGTAGCTGACGCGTCTTACGCGACCGGCGCGACAAGGTGACAGCTACGGCCCATTGGCACGGAGATGATGTTAGCTGGAAAGTTGCCATACGATTACGTTGGCGGTCGAGCACTGTCCCGTAGGGAACAATCGCAACGTGGGTATGTGCGTGCCTAGGAGCAGGTGATGAACGCCGATACCGGACCGATGCCCGAGTCGGAGGATGCTGCACACCCGCCGCGTGAAGGAGATCCGGGCTCGGCGGCATCGGATCGACAGCCTGACGCCGAGCCGACGCGCCAGGGCGCACTCGAGGTCGCTGGCCGGAGTGGCCGATACACGCTGTTCGCGGCACTTGTTGCGGCTGTCATCTCGAGTGTTGTTGCTGCGGGTTCGGCGGTCTACGTCAACATCGCTCAGTCTGATAGGACCGTCCGTATCGAGACGGATAAAGCTGTGCGCTCCGATCGTCAGAAGGTCTATGTCGACTGTGCTACAACGTTATTCGCGCTTTTCGAACAGCTTGGCAGGATACAAGGAAAATTGATTGCGCGCACAAGTCGGGAAGAGGTCAAACCTGAGTTACCCGAATACTCTCGCGTGGGCATTCGTGTTCTGGGTCAGCTGGAATTGGCGATGATGGTAGGGAGCCCCGCGATGGCGGACGTCGCGGGTCGACTCGCCGAGCGTTATATCCGATTCAATCAGGACGAATGGGTCACTTTTGCGCGGAAATATTTGAGCTTTGGCGCGCCGAACGAGTCGGATATTGCGGAGTGGGAGCATGATTCGGCTGCAATGGTCAAAACTATCAATGATTTCGTCGCCGACTTGGATCACATAAATGTGGAATTCATCAAGGCCGGGCGCGATGACCTATCCGCAAACCGCTGAGCATCAAGTGACGCGCTCACGGAGATGTGTCAACCTGGCTTTCGGGCCGAACTCGTAGCCGAGCGCGAGGGCTTCGTCGTAGAGGCTCCGGTAGTCCTCACCGGCGAGCTGCTGCCGCGGTTGACCCATTTGGCGAGGTCACCGAAGATCCGGCTCTTTCCGTCGAAGGACGCAGCCGCCTCAGGGCACCCCGGGGTACGGGCGTACGTCACCACAGGCTCGGGATGGGGTGGGAAGTGGCTCAGCCTCGTCCGAGGGCGCGGTCGAGCAGCTGCGGGTCGTGGGCGTTGACCAGCAGCAGATCAGGTTCGGCGGCGGCCCGCAGCTCGCGCAGGCGCGCGTGGTTGGCCTCGACCTTCTGCCAGTCGTAGGCGATCACGCGTTCCATCGCGGTGATCGCGCGCGGCGTCGATCCGTTGCCGTCGAGCTGGCCGCATCGACCGCCACGGCTGCATGACCGCTGCTGTGGCCGGGTAAGTCGATCAGCGCGATCCAGTAAACCCACAACGTGGGAAATATGCCAGAGTGGAAGCCATGAACCCCGCACCCGCGACGCCACCGACCTCGACCCGCCAGGCCTCGGCCCGTCGCGGGCGTCCACCGAAGGCGCAGGGCCGGCTCTCCCGTGCGGCGATCCGAGAGGCAGCTCTGGCGGTGATCGACGCCGGAGGTGTCGGTGCGGTGAGCATGCGGTCGGTCAGCCGCTCGCTGGGTGTAGATGCCAAGAGCCTCTACCACTACGTGCGGGACAAGGACGACCTGCTCGACGCGGTCGCCGAATACCTGCTCGAGCAACTGCGTCCACCGGAGCAGACCGGCTCGCTGGAAGATGACCTCCGAGCATGGGCGCATGAGTTCCGCAGGATCACCCTCGCCCACCCCCAAGCCGCCACTCTGGTCCTGACCCGCCAGCTCTCATCGGCCGCCGGCCTGGCTCCGGTCGAGGCCGCTCTCGCGGTACTGCGCCGCACCGGCTGCAGCCCCGAGGACGCCGTTCACTTGATGCGCGCCTTGCTGGCCACCTTGATCGGAACCTTGCTGCGCGAAGCCTCCGCCGGGCCCACCTACGGCACCGCGGACCCCGGCGAAATCGCCGAACGGCAGAGCACTCTCGAGTCATCCGGACTGCCCCAGGTCCGCCTTGCCGCTGCCCACCTCGCCCGCTTCGACCGCGACCGCGAGTTCGACTTCACCGTGGACCTGATCGTGGGTCTGGTCAGCGCACGCGTCGGTGGCGTCGGCGCGTCGGCAAACAGCCAGAACGACTCCGGATGGTCCGCATAGTTGGCAAAGAGTCCACGCCTTGTCGATGAACGGGGCCGGAACACCCCATGTCCGTCATGTCGATCGGTGTTCGCCAACTACATGTGCGCTCCGAGGACCCGGTGGGTCACCTAACGTCAGGGCTCCGAAAGGCCTGGCCGCCCAGCAGGCAGCGGATCTCCTGGTCCGGGTACGGGGTGCTCCGGCTCTCCTGCTGGAACGCGCGCATGAACGCGGACATCGCCGCGGCGATCGGCGCGTGCCGGGTGATGACCGTGGCGGCCTGCCCAGGGATGCCCTCCGGCGGCTTACCCTCGGCGAAGACGCACACCATCGCGGCGCGCGCCTCCCGGTCCTCCCGCCGGAGCCCGTACAGGGCCGTGACCAGCCAGTTCACCAGGTAGGTTGCGGTGTAGCCGCGGTCGTAGCTCTGGTGCTGGTCGAAGAACGCGGCCTCCTCCGGCGAGAGGTCGAACGCCGAGGAGAGCGAGAGGCCGTAGTCGCCGAAGTAGAGGCGTCGACCGTCGGTCAGGATGTTCCAGAAGTGCGCGTCGAGGTGCAGCAGCCCGCGGCTGTTCATGAACGCGGTGCGGGCGGCCAGTTCCCGCTCGACCATGGCGCAGGCCCAGTCGGTGGCCTCGTCGCCCGCCTCGATCTGGGCGTTGAGCCACTCGTGCAGGTTCTGCGGGATGTATTCCAGGAACAGCGCGATGCTCGCCGAAGAGTTCTGGAGGGCCTCGATCCGGTGGCGTACCTGCGGTCGGCCGTCCCAATAGGCGACGGCACGGTCGATGTCGGCGAGCTCCTCCGGCAGCGGCGTCGTGTCCGGCAGCACCCGCCAGTGGTACATCAGCGGGAAGCGCTCGTGTTCGGCGGCAAGCACCCAGTTCGTCGTCATGGTGTGCACGGCGAGTTCGCGCCAGGCTCCGAAGCCCGGCCCGCCGATGAGGCCGACGCCGTACTGGCAGAAGAGCGGCATGTCGAACAGGTTCGCCGTGGACCGGACGTGCTCCGGCTGCCGTTCCAGGTCGGTGAGGGGCACTCGCTTCATGAAGACCGGGGTTCCGGCGACCTCCAGCAGCGCCGACTTCCCGCCGATACCGGCGCCGATCGGCGTGGCCGTGTCCACGAGCTCGCGCAACGCGTGATCGCTGTGCAGCGCCAGGGCCGTGGAGACGGCGCTGTGGGCTTGCAGACGCGCCGGGCGCGCCATGTGGCGGGTCGTCGCCGCGTCACGGGATATCGCCGCGCCCGGGGAGGAGGACGTCACTGCGTGCGGGGAGTTCGCTGCGGTCTCCACGTGAGCGCCGACCTCGATTCAGCCATGGCCACGCGGTCGTACCGGCGGCCTGCGGAGCGGGCAGGAGGCCGGTCCGCAGGCCGCACCCGACGGCGGTCCCGGCTTGTCCTCCGGAACCGCACTCTACGTCACGAGCTCCACGTAGGCGTCAAGTGACGGTCCGAGGCTACGGGGCCGCTGGCTTTCGACATGCCGCCGATCCGCAGCACGGCCACGGACCATACGGTTGTCCGACTGCACTCGGAGATACGCACAGCGCCCGTCGCGCCGCATGCCGCCGCGCTGGTCCGGCATGCAGACTCCCCCTGACCGGGAACGTCGCCCTCGGGCCGAGATGCCTCGCGTGCCAGGATGACGCGATGAGCACCGTGTTCAGGCGGCCGGTCAGCGAGGAAACCGTGATTCTGTTCATGGATTACGGGCAGTTCCGCATCGACGGTGGCGTCGAGAGCCCGGTCGAGGAACTCGAACTGCTCGACCGGGCGCTGGCGGCGCACCCGTTCGCCTCCGATGGGCTGGCGGTGGTGGTGTTGAGCCCGCACCAGAACAACTTCCATATGCCAGTAACGGTTCAGGTTTGGGACGAGCGGCCGCCCGGCGATCGCGCCGAGTGGCAGCAAGTGTGTGAGACCCGGTTGCGAGTCGGACCGGAGGGCACACTGTGCCTGTCGTCGCCCACCGACGGCGCGGTCGACTGCCCGGTTCCGGAGGGCCAGTACCTGATCGAGATCAGCGGCCGTGGATTCGTCAACTACGGCTGGCCCGGGTCGACCGAACCCGGCGACGTGTGGCGTATCCGGCTCTGGCCGGACGACGGCAGCGAACCGCTACCGGCCATGCAGTGGAACATGCCCGGATACGGTGTGCCCGAGAATGCCCCGCTACCCGAGGTCACCGCGTCGGTCGACGCGGAGGAATGGGTCGTCGTAGTCGACGACAAAGGCTCTCGCCGCCTGCACATCGACGAACTACCGGCCCAAGCGGCCGCTTTCCAGCGGCAGCGTTGGGGCGGGGAGCCGATACCCCGGCTGGAAGATCACCCGGGCGCGGAAGACCTGGCACGCCATGACCGCGCGATCGCCGAGGCGATCGCCACCATGGGTGATCCCGAGTTGCGGCGCCTGGCGCGCTGGTCGGCGGCCCAAGCCTGCGCGAAAGCAGGCCTCAGCGACCGGCCATGGGTGCGGCCCGCCTTGGCGGCGCTGCGGGACGGCCGACCGCTACCGCCCCCGTTCGACGACGTAGACGCGGCCATGACCCGACTGCACGACGAGGACTTCGGCCCGCCGGATGACGAACACGTCGGCGCAATGGAAGCAACGATGGTTCTCGGTTCGGCCGGTACGACGGCGAACCCCTTCGACCTGGGTCCGATCCACCGTCCGTCCTTCGCACTGCCCACCATCATCGACGCGAACCGACCCGACGCCCTCGATGCCGCGATGACGACCCTGTACGCCACGGGATTGGTCTTCGGCCCCGAGGTGGACACGCTGTTCGCCGCGCTAAGAGCGGAATTCGAGACCGGGTGAGCCGAACGGCGAGGACGGATCCGTATGGTGGGATCCGCAGCAGTGACTGCTGTCGGATACACCGCTGGCACCAAACACACCCTGGCCTACCAACCGACCGACACCACATCGGCGAACGCAGTGGCCTGGGCAGAGATGCGCAACCGCGAGGACGGGACCTCGCCGGCGCGAGGGACGTTCGAGTACTGAGCCCGCTGGGCACGCCGCCCAACGAGGTCGCCGGCAACGAGCTCATGGCCAACACGACGGACACCGCGCCCCCTGGGCCCGGGGAGAACGTTGGGGGCACCGAATTCGAAGGGCGGACCCGCGACGCGAACGGCCAGTGGTACAACGACGGCTACCCCACCAGTCACGACCGCGACGCCAACCCGGCAACTGAGCCGCGGTCCGCGCTGAGCGCGGGACGGTGGGCCGTCCGGCCCGCAGTGTCGGACTCGGCATCGGCATCCGAACGTCTCTGCATGGCCGCCACCGGGGCACGCGACATCAGACTCTTTCAGTAGTCCGCGGTGTTTTGACACATGGCACAGCCGCAAGTCCCCGCTCGGCCCGCCGCGTTCCATTACGCTGACCGGGGCGGACGTCAAGGCTGTCACGCGATGCGCGAATTAGCTGTATTCACAACACTTTTCGGTAGAGAGGGGAAAGCCGATGTATGAGGGTGGCTGTCTGTGCGGGCAGATCCGGTTCCGCGCCTATGCCGAGGCCGGATGGCCGCACCTGTGCTCGTGCCCGCACTGCCAGAAGCTGGCCGGCGGGCCGGTCACAGCCTGGGTCGATTTCCCGCTCGAGAAGTTCGAATGGACCGGTGCGGGCGGTGAGCCGACCTGGTTCGCAACCTTCCCGACCACCAAACGCGGCTTCTGCCCCAATTGTGGCTCGCTCGTCGCCGCGATCGACGACGGCGGCACCGCCATGGGGATCACGATGATGGCCCTCGACGACCACAGCGCGCTCACCCCGGTACACCAGTCCTTCAAATCCCACGCCGTGCCGTGGCTGCCGGTGATCGAAACCGTCGACGGTGGTTCGTAGTCCTGGGCGCTCACCGCGCCGAGCAGGTTTTTGGGCCGGTCGTGGCGGCCGACGATGACGGCGACGGGGCCGGGGATCCAATCGGCGCCCCACCGAGGACCGACGCCCGGGCCCACGTCAGCGGGGCGCCAGGTGGCCCTCGCGCGGTGATGCACTGAACACTCGAGTACAAGATCCTTACCGGCACGTCGACGACTTCGCCTGCGCGAAGCGGTGATAGGCCCGGTATCTATTGCCACTGCGGGGATTTCATGTTTGCGAGTCGCCGAGCGACGGGTTAAGGATGGCTACATGTCGCATGCCACGCTGTCTCTGCGTGAACTCCCTAGGCTACGCACCCGCCACATCGCGCAGATCGGTGGACTGATGCGCCCCGGCACGCACCGTTCCCCCTTGCTGGAATTCGGCGAACGGTTCGTCGTCTCGCCGCCAGGATTTCCGACCATGCTGGTCACTTACGACATGGACGATGTGCGAGGACTGTTCGCCAACCACGACGACTTCTCGGTCGGGCAGGTGCTGAGCCGCTTCTCCAGCCACGACATGATGTTCGGCAAGCAGACGTTGATTTTCCTCGACGGTGACGAACATCGCCGCGAACGTAAGCTGTTCGCACCGCCGTTCCAGAGCAAGGCACTTCGGTCCTACGAGGACCTCATGGTGGAGGTGGTCCAGCGCGAACTGCCGAGCTGGCCTGTCGGTGAACCGTTCGAGTTTCTGAAGGTCGGCTACGACCTGGCCATCGGCGTGCTGCTCGGCGTCGTCTTCGGCGACGTGGCCGCGCCCCGCAAGGACCGGCTGAAACAGGCGGTGAGCCGGTGGTTCGGGGAAATAGAAAGTCGCGGTTTTCTCGCCGTCACCTTGCTCACCCCGCTGGTCGGCGGCTACACGTTGCCCTACCCGCCGCTCAGCCGCCGCCAGGCCGAGGTCGACGCCCTCATCATCGAGGAAATCGCCGCGCGCCGGTCCACGCCCGGTGACAGAAACGGCCGGAAGGATGTGCTGTCGCGGTATGTCGGCACCGAACTGGATCAGCACGACGACGCCGCATTGGCCCGCAATATGCGTGGCATCCTGCTCGGCGCCTACGAGACCACCGCGATCACGCTCGGCTGGATCGCCGCCATGCTGGCCGTCCACCCGGCAGCCATGGCCGAGCTCGATGCAGCGGTCGACGCAGGCGACTCCGCCCGGCTCGACGCATACCTCGACGCCGTGGTCGCCGAAACAATGCGAATCCGCCCGGTGTCACCGTTCACCGGGCGGCGCGCACTGCGCGACACCGTGGTCAACGGAGTCCACGTCCCCAAGGGGGCCATCGTCATAGTCCCGATTCTCCTCATTCACGAATCACCACGGCATTACCCGGACCCGATGACCTTCCGCCCTGAACGCTTCCTCGACGAGCCGCCGAACGGCCGCACCTGGCTGACCTTCGGCGCCGGCGCGCATCGCTGTCTGGGTGCCCAATTCGCCTTGGCGGAAGCGCGCATCCTCTTCCGCACCATTCTCGAGCATCGTCGCATCGGTGCGGCCACCGGTCTCGTCGAGCCCCCACGTCGCTATCACACCGGCCTCAGCCCCGCCTACAACGCCCGGATAACCCTGCATCCCCGCTGATCAGACCTGCACCACGGCAGACTGATTCGCCGTCGCGGGAGTCTTCGAGCAACTGGAGTCGTGCAGGTGCCAGCGCGGCCGCGCCATCACCAGAGCACGCTCAGCGGAGAGGCCCTGCTGGTGGTCGACGATCGCGAACGATCTGCGGGCCGAAAGACAGCGTAGAAGGTGAACGTCGCCTGCCAGCGCGCCGCGTGAACGTCGATCCAGGTACCGGCGGCGGTCTCGCGCAGCATGACCTCCTGGAACAACTCCCGCTGTAAATCGGGCATCGCTCGATGCGCGGCGCACCCTCCCGGTGTCCGGTCGAGCTGCACCGCACCTGCGGATCGGGCCTCAATTTCGGCCGATACCAACATGTTCCGCAGCGACATGGTGTCTCATTGCCATTGATCGGCGGTGTTCTGGATGACCGATGCAACCAGTCAGGAGAGTGCCCGCGTGCCACGTGAAATCGATTCGGCTGTCTTCCCCCATCTGGATGCGGACCTGGACCGGGTCCGTGACGTTCTCGGACCCGTTCGGCTGGAGGGTAGGCCTGAACTGGCGGCGCTCACAGCGGAAGGCCCGGATACCTCGCGCCGCTTGGTCCGTCCCACATTGACCCTATTGTCGTACTACCTGCTCACCGATCCCGCGGCCCCGGCCGACGACCGGGCGGTGCGCGCCGCCGCTGCCGTCGAGTTGCTGCATCTGGGCTCGCTCTACCACGACGACGTCATCGATCACGCATACGAGCGTCGAGGCCGTCCCAGTGCCAATGTGGTGTGGGGTTCGCATATGGCCGTGTTGGGTGGGGACTCTGTGATGCTCACAAGTGTGCGCATGCTGGCCGAACTCGGCGGGCGGGAAGTCCTGGCGGGGGCAATCGCCGGTGAGCGGATGTGCGCGGGCATGGTGATCGAGGCCGCCGACCTCTACGTGGCCTCCCGCAGCGAGCAGTCCTACCTGGACGCGATCGACGGCAAGACGGCGGCGGTGCTCTCGCTGGCATGCCGGGTGGGCGCGATGCAGGCCGGCAGGCCCGACGATCAGCAACAGGCGTCGGCCCAGTTCGGCCGGTACTTCGGACTGGCCTACCAGCTGTATGACGACATCCTCGATTTGACCTCCACCGCCGAAGAACTGGGTAAGCCCGTCAACGCGGATCTGTCCGCGGGCATTTACACACTGCCCGTGATCCGCGCGGCCGCCCGCAACAGAAGCCTTGCTCGCCTGTTGCAGAGCAGAATGACACTCGAGCAAGCCGCGCGCGCCCGCGAGATCGTCATCGCCTGCGGCGCCGTGGACGAAGCACAAACGGTGGCTGATGAGTTCATGGACCGGGCCGCCGGTCAGCTCGCCACCCTGCCCGTCGATCCGGGCGCTCGCCACGCGATCACCGCCTACGCCCGGTCCATACTCGACCGGCGAACTCCTGGTCGCGCGGTCCCCCGGCGTTCGACGCAGCCGCCTCGAACCCGCGGCGATGGGCTTCCGCCGCAGCTCGGGCGATGGTTGCGGAACTGGCTGGTGGACACCGGCCTTGCCGTCTCCTCTACCGAGGCGGACTACCACCGGTGGACGGGGGCGATCCAGATCCCGGCGCAAACATTGGCCCCAGCGGCGAACGAGGCCCGGGAACAGACCGCCTACGGCATGGCCGTGCTGGTCCTCGCCTGGGACGACCTTTTCGAGGATCCACAGCTGAGGGACCCGGAAGCCGTGACCGCCTTGCGACGTGGCATGGTGGCGACGTTGCGCCAGGACCCGGAGAAACCGTGGCGGCCCGGCGCGATTCCGACGGCTTGGGCGAGCATATGGCCGCGCCTGCGCGAGGGCCGGACCATCCGCTGGCAGAAGCGGTTCCTCGACGGCATCGAGGAGTGGTTCGAAGCCGCCGAACGCGAAGCCCATCATCGCATCAGTGGCTACGTCCCTTCCACGGCCGACTACCTGCCGATGCGGATGTCGACCAGTGGGATCGAAACCGCCATCGCCTGCATGGAGGTGTACCACGACCGGGAACTGCCATCGACGCTGCGGGAACACCCCGTGATCCGCCGTCTCGAGGAGCTCGCCTTTTGGGTCACCTTCGTGGAGAACGACCTGGTGGGACTGGATCAGGACGAGGCAGACCGAGTTCCCTACAACCTGGTGCGGGCGGTCCGTCACGAAACCGGCTGCACTCGCGACGAAGCCGTGGACCAAGTGCGGCGCCAAGTGGCGGATCAGCGCGCCCAGCTCGAGGCGGTAATCCACTACGTCCCCGCGCTCCTGCGCGTTCTTCCCGGCTTGGCGGGGCAGGGGAAGGACTACGCGGAGATGTATGTGAACATTACGAGCGTGGGGCTCTGGGGACGTGAAAGCAATCGGTACACGCAAACCTCCGCTGTCGCAGCGCCGGATCTCGAACGCTTGCGCCGTGAGGTCTACCTCTCGGCCGACGAACCGGCTCCTACGCCGTCGTAAGCTCCACAGCCGGGCAAAGCAGAGTCATGTCCCGCACCTCCACCGTGTGGTCGCGCGGGATGCCTCCTCAGTGCTTCACCGACTGTCCGGACCCCTTCGGGCTCCAGGTGCGCATCCACATCGTAGGTCGAAGAGAGGAACGGGTGCGCCGATGGAAAGCGATCAGACCGACGAGGGCGCTCGCGATGAACCAGGCTAGTTGTACGGCGAATCCCGTCAATGGCGTGGCGTCGGAGAAACCGGCTGTGGTCGAAGCCTGCATGGCCCCATAGGAGGGCAGCCAGCGCACGAAATCGCTGTCCGCCCCAGCACTGGCGATGGGGTTCTGTACGGCCATGTCGAAGCAGCTGATCATCGCGATGGCGAACATCCCCTCCACCTCTCGGCGCAGCAGCGCGCCGAAAGCCACACCCAGCGCCCCGTATGTCATCGCCGCGCCGAAAAGCGCCGCGGCGAGCAGGACAGGCTGCCGCGGCGACCAGTAGCAGCAGATGACCGCCGTGGCGTACACGCAAACCACCACCGAGGCCATCACCAGGCAGGCGATCTTCGCCAAACCGGAAGCGACCCGAGGGTACCCCGCCATCGAGAGGCGCCGGTCGAATGCGCCGCTGCTGAAAGTGGCAGCGAACATCATGAACCCTGTGATCAGCGAGACCGCCATCAGGGCGCCGCTGACCTGAGCGAGCTCGTTACCGTTGGCGCGCAGAACCAGACCGGTGTCTCGAAGCCGGAACGGCACCTCGAGGTCCGTGACGGCCACGCGGACCACGGTGATCAATATGGGAAGGAAGAAGGCCACCAACAGCATGGCGAAACGGTTACGCGCGTGCTCGATGAGACCGTAGCGCGTGGCGATCACGAACAACCGCACACGATCGCTCATCCGGCATTCTCCTGTCCGCCTCGTAAGACGCCGTCGCGCAACCGCCACACCTGGTCCAGCTTGTCGGTGTCGTGAGCCAGATGCGAGACCACCAAGACCGACCGGTCGGTGTCACGGAATTCCGCGACCAGATCCCAGAAACGCAGATACGTCTCCCAATCGAAACCCTGATACGGCTCATCCAGCAGCAAGACCTGCGGATCATGCATCACCGCCAGCGTCAGGTTGAGCTTTTGCCGTGTACCGCCGCTGAGCGTCCCGACCCGCTCACCGGCGTACTCCGCGAAACGCAAGATCTCCATGGTCTCCTCCGCGCGGCGCAGGTCCGGGATCGCATAGGCCTCGGCGAAGAAGTCCAGGTGCTGACGCACTGTGAAAGCGTCGTTCAGGATCACCTGCTGAGGGCAGTAACCGAACCGCCCACGGTGGCGGACCTTCCCCCGGTCCGGTCGCAGCTCTCCGGACAGAACCTTCAGCAGCGTCGACTTACCCGCCCCGTTCTCACCGACGATGCCCACCAGCATCCCCGGAGGCAACACTATGTTGATGCCACGCAGCACCGACCGTCTGCCGTACGCGTGGTGGACGTCCTCCACCTCCATCAACGCCCCCGATCCAGTGGCCCGACAGCGGCTCGAATGCTATCAATCGACAACGAAACCCGGTGCCGGAACGCCAATTTCGCGACACCGAACCGTCGCGCGGAAGGTGACTTTCTCCGGGCTGTGGTATCCGAGTCCGCATATCCGATCGGCGGCCGGGATGAGTTGCCGGGCAGCCCGACAAACCGGGCATGGCTCCCAATCGCAAACAGCCGCAACGTTTTTTGGCTCGTGCCGGTGTCACCGCAGCGTTGATCTCGGGTAGCGCGACGTTCACACTGAACTGAGCGCAAGTGCCGTCTCCAGTGATCGCTGGGAACGGCATGCTCAGCGGTCGGTCCCGGGCAGCACGCAGAATCAGTCACGGAAAAGGTTGGCTTTGCCGCGATCGTGCACACTTGAGCTACTCGTCCGAGTCGCCACAGAGGGGGAATTCGAATGGACCCGGCCACCATAGTCGCCACCGCGGTCGCGGTCGGCGCCGCCGCCGGTCTCACCGATACTGCCAAGCAATCCGTGACCGACGCGTATGCGGCGTTGAAGGGTCTACTCACCCGCCGCTATCGCGATGTGGATCTAGCACAGGTGGAGGCGGACCCGGACGCCGCCGCCGAACGGGAAGCCCTCGCGGGCGCGCTGGAGGCGTACGGCGCCGCCGATGACCACGAATTACTCACCACAGCAACAGAACTCATTTCCGCGGCAGCGCGAGCGGACGTGGGAGCCGTCGGCGTCGACCTGGAGATGGTAGAGGCCGCCGCGTTGCGGATCAGCCGCGTCACGGCAACCGGCACCGGTGTGCGGGTGCACGGCGGACGATTCAGCGGTGATATCCACATCGAGGACATCGATGCGGGGGCCGGTGACTCGTCACACCCCGGCTGAGCGCGGCGGCCTCGACCGACGCCCCCGCGCTGACCACCCATATCGTCACTCGGCTCTCCGACGTTCACGCCCGCGACATCTATCTCACAGCAGGCATTCGCGTGTCGTCTCCGGCTACCAGCGTGGTAGTCGTCGGCCGGATCCCCCGGGAGCCACCACGATTCGTCGTCCGCGACGAGCTGGCACGTCTGCGTCGAGCACTGGAGCGCCCTGCGGCGGCCGTCGTCGTCACCGGACTGCGCGGCGCGGGCAAGACCCACCTGGCGGCCGCTCACGCACGTTCACTGTTCGATTCCGGACAGGGTCTGGTGGGGTGGGTCAATGCCGAAACGCCGGACAGCACACTGTCCGGACTCGCCGATATCGCCCAGCGGCTGGGCGTCGCCGACCCCGACGGCGACTCCGCGGTGTCGGCCCGGCGGTTACGCGATCACCTCTCCGGAGACACCGTCGCGGCGCTATTGGTGTTCGACAACGCCACCGACGCCGACCACCTCCGGGAGCTGTTGCCGACCGGCGGCCGCACGCGCATCGTGATCACCAGCGTCGACCGGTCCTTCGCGGCCTTCGGCGATGCGGTCGACGTCACCTGTTTCACTCGCCCTGAATCGGTGCGCTACCTCGCCGACTCGACCGGACTCGGCGACGACGGTGCCGATCAGGTCGCCGAGGACCTGGGTGACCTGCCGCTGGCACTGTCCGCCGCCGCCGCGACGATGGTCGGTCGCCGCCTCGGCTACGCGCAGTACCGGCAGCTGCTGCACGACAGCCCATTGCCGACCGTATTGCGGCGCACCGCCGGTCACGACTATCCCCGGTCGGTCGTCCAGGCGATCTCGTTGTGCATCGAAACCACCGAGGGCGTCACCGGCGATTACCAGCTCGCGGCCGACGTCGCCTGGCTTCTGGGTGCGATGGCCATGCTCTCGCCCGGTGGCGTGCACCGATCCCTGCTCGCCACCAGCCCCAGGCGAATCGACGAGGCACTGGAACGATGTGTGGCTGGTTCCCTGCTGTCCTGGTCGACTTCCGGCGAGGCGCTGATCATGCACCGGCTCGTGAGCCGCGTGCTGCGCGAACGCGGTTCGAATACGCAGTCCATCAGCTTGTTCCGGCGAGCGACCGCGGCACTTCGTAATCGGGCTCCTGCCGCGCGGTCCACGGTCGAACTCGTCCGGTCCGCGCTCGCCATCATCATGCGCAATACGTTTCCGCCCTCGCAGGCGTGGGCGCGCCGGCAGGACGGCGCGCATCTCGTCGATCAGATCGACGCGCTGTGGGACACCGGAATGGTGCACAGCAGCACCAGAAAACATGCCGCGGCAATGATCGCCGTTCGCAGATGGGCCGTCGAGCAGCTGACCGAGGCCGCCGACACCGCCAGAGCGCTGACCCTCGCGCAGGATGTCGTCATCTCCAGCGAGCAGATCCTCGGCGGCGAGCATCCCGATACGTTCACTGCCCGATATCTACTGGCCCGGGCCCACGCCGCCTGCGGCAGGCTCGATGAAGCAGCCGCCCGGCTCGAGGCGTACCTGACCGACGCCGGGCAGGTTCTCGGACTTGCCCATCCCGTCACGCTGGCCATGCGCTTTCAACTGGCGGACACGTACCTCCAGGCCGGGTTCCTGGACAAGTCCAGGGCCCTGCACACCGAGAACATCGCGCACAGCCAGCAGGTATTCGGTGCGGACGCGTACCAGACCCTCAACTTTCGCGGCGGGCTCGCTCAGGTCCACCTGTCGGCGGGTCACCTCGCGGACGCGATCGCCATCTTCGAGGATCTTCTGCCCGTCTACCTGAGGGTACTCGGTGCCGATCACGTCGATTCGTTCCTCTGCCTGCACAAACTCGCCCGCGCTTACGGGGCGGCAGGACGCACCGACGAGGCCGTCCCGCTGCTGCGGAAGAACCTCGACGACGCCATGCGGATCTTCGGAGGTGATCATCCCGTCACGCTGGCCTGCCGCAACAATCTCGCCGAGATCTACGAGGCCATCGGCAGAGCCGACGACGCCGTCCGTCTCGGCGAAGCAAACCTCGTCGAGCGGCTGCGGGTCCTCGGGCCGGAACACCCGGACACACTCATAACCCGCCACAACCTCGCCTGTGCCTTGCAGACGGCCGGGCGGCTCGCGGACGCCATCGCACTTTTCGAAGCGAATATCGCCGATTTTCCCCGGATACTCGGTTCCGACCACCCGATCACCCTGCTCACTCAGGGCGGGCTCGCCATCGCCTACAGCGCGTCCGGACGCTGGGACGAGTCGATCGCCATACAGGAAGCCTCCCTGCGGGATCGCCTCCGGATTCTCGGTCCCGACCATCCCGACACCCTGAAGGCGCGCAACAACCTCGCCGACGCCCTGGGAGTGCGGCAACCAGGACGGGCCATTCCATTGCTGGAGGCCAACGTCTCCGCCAGCGCGCGAGAACTCGGTCTCGACCACCCCGACACCTTGACCTACCGGTACAACCTCGCCGCCGCCTACCACGCGGCAGGCCGCATCGATGACGCCCTCACCAACCACCGAACCACCTTGACCGACCGACTGCGCGTCCTCGGACCAGACCACCACGCCACCCTCGCCTCTCGCGACAACCTCGCGGCCGCGTACCGCTCAGCCGGTCACCTCGACACCGCGATCGACTTGTTCAAGACGAATCTCGCCGAGTACCACCGCGCTCTTCCCGGCCATCCACGGCTCCGGAGCACCCGCAACGCGCTTGCCGACACCCTCCGAGCCGCAGGCCGATTCGAGGAAGCCATTCCCCTGTACGAGGCGAACATCGACCAGCAGGAGTTCGGCCCCGACGACTCCCTCACCGGGCGTTCGATCAACGGACTCGCGCTCGCCTATCACGCGGCAGGCCGATTCGAGGAGGCCGTGCAACTCTTCGAGACAATGTTCGACCAGACGACGCGAGCCCTCGGCAGCGACCATCCACTGGCTGACGTGGTGCGCGACCATCTTGCCGCGGCCGAGCAGGTAGCCGAGACCCATCGGCGGCATCCTACGAACCCGCCGGCCTGAGCTTCGATTCAGCCACATCCCCCTGCGGCGCAGCAGCAGGTCAACCCAGGAAACGATGCAGTTCCAGGCTCACTCCGTCTGATCAGGCATCAAGTGAACGACGGAGCCTTGACCGCCCGCCCAGTTTCAACCCGCGGTAACGGTCACCAGCGTCCCGTGGCAGCTGCGCTCCTCACGCTCGCGTGACCTGTCGAAGATCGAACACTCCACCAGCGAAATTCGGCGAGGCATCACGCACGTCCCATGACGAGGGGCGACCCGCGATCACGCGCATCCGATCCCATTGCGATAGCCACGGTCTCTCCACTACGCCACATTCCTGGAGCTAGTTGTGGCACTGTGCGAGTGTCGGATGAACGTCCTAACCTGTGATACGGCAAGCGATACCGGGACAACTTGTGCTGCAATCTGTCTCGTCGCCGCGTCGTTGGGGCAGCCCCTGCCGCCCCCACCGGCGCGGTGCAGCAGTGCAGGTACTGCTGGAGGTGCGTGGACAAGGCCTGGGGAGGTTCTTCGTCGAACGACCTTCCGGCCGTGCGGTGACGATCAGACGGGGAAGGTGACTCCGGTCAGTTCCTCCGAGACCGTCCACAAGCGTTGCTGAATCGCCATGTCATGGGATCGGGCGCTCGATTCGACGATCTTCGGGTAGCCGCGGGTCTCCAGGAATCCGCCCGGCCCGTAGTACTGACCGCCCAGCACGCCGGGATCGGTGGCCGCGCGGAGGACCGGCAAGGCCCCCATCGCTGGGCTTTGCGTGACGATGGGCGCGATGACAGGCACGAGCGCACGCAGCGCAGTGGGCATGTTGCGCATGAGGTCGGTGTTCGCGGCACCGGGGTGTGCCGCGACCGCGATCGTTTTGCCGTTGCCGGACAGACGACGTTGCAGTTCGTAGGTGAACATCAGATTCGCCAGCTTGGACCGGCCATAGGCCGCCACCCGATTGTAGGACCGTTCGCCTTGCAGATCGTCGAAGTCGATTCGCGCCCGGATTCGATGTCCGACACTGCTGACCGTGACCACCCGCGAGCCCGGCACCGGCAGCATTCTGTCCAGCAGCAGCCCGGTGAGCGCGAAGTGTCCCAGATGATTCGTCCCGAATTGCAGCTCGAACCCGTCGCTCGTGGTCTGTCTCGGCGGGTACATCACCCCGGCGTTGTTGATCAAGAGGTCGATCGTGGCGTGAGCGGATTTCAGCTGTTCGGCAGCAGTCCGTACAGATGCCAGCGAGGTCAGATCCAGCTGTTGGATGGTGGTGTCCGCGCCGGGAACGGCACCGGCGATACGGTCTGCGGCGTGTTTGCCCTTGTCGACATCCCGAACCGCCAACACCACCGACGCACCGTGCGCCGCGAGCGCTCGGGCCGTCTCGAACCCCAGCCCGCTGTTGGCGCCGGTGACGACCGCTAGTCGTCCCTTCTGGGCTGGTATGTCTTGCTCGGTCCACCTGTTCGCCATTTTTCCTCCCAACGATCGGTCGGTCCGTCGCATTGTCCGACGAGCCCGGCGGGGGTGGGACTCACACTCACACCGTCGCGCTCCCGCCGCGGTTGCGCAAGAGGGCGGCGAGACATCGATGGGGAGGTCCTTGCGTGGCCGACGACGGTCATGGTGTCGCGGGTGTGCGACGGCCTGAATGGTCTGCCGGATGCGATGACGCCGTGTGGCAGCGCGGTCGTGCACACCAGTGTGCGCAACACATTCCGGTATACCCGCCAGTCTCGCGGCGGCCCGGGCCTGGCTCCGGTGCCCAGCGGTTTACCTATTGAGGGAGAATACGGACGTGAGCGACGCACCGGAATCCTTGCCAGGGCCCAGCCGGAAGGGGTTCGACGAGCTGGACCGGTCGCGCAGAAAACAGGACGAAGGGATGAAGGCTGTGGAGACTCCCGGAGTGGGAGACGGCACGTCGAAAGTCACCCGACTACCACGTCGCCCGCGGCGCGTGGCAGAAGAGGCCGGCGAACGTCTCCAAAAGACTCGGCGCTCGGACGGTGGCTCCGTCTATGATCCTGCACCGACCAAGCCCGTACTGCGATCGGAACTGCAGCGGGAGACAGGGTGGTGGCCGGTCGACCCCGGCGCGGCGCGGCACCCCGCTCCGAAGGATGATCCGGGCAGTGCCGAGCCTGATGCAAGTGTCATCGATCTCGACGCGTTGCGGCGGAAACGAGCTGGTGACGATGCTCCGGCCGCCGGTATTCGGCGCATGGTCAAACCGCGCCGAGTGGGAAAGAGTGCAAGCGAGAGAGCAGGCACCGAAGGTCAGCCCGATAGTGGTCGCAACGGTGACCCCGACCAGGTGGACGGACCTGCTGGGCCACGCTGAACTCTTCGCTAGGCCGTCGCCGCACCCAGCGCCCACACATATCCGTCGGCAATCCACATTGCGTTAACCGGTGCGGGAAGCTCATACCGTTGGGGACGACTCTGGCGGCACCGACAGCCATCCGCCACCGGTCCGACGACATCGAACACGACTATGAGCAGCCGGTAAAAATCCTGCTGGAATAAAGTTCCAGCAACTCCGCGAAGTATCCGCGCAGTCCTCAGGCACAAACTCGGTCGTTGCCGACGACTGCGAACTCGCTCGCCACCGTTCCGCACCTGACGGCCAGGTTGAGCAAGTGACCGGGATGGCCCTGGCACCGCCGCTCTCACCGGCCGCGTCCGACGTGTCACGCGGGTGCCGGACCATCACGAACCACGGACTCCCGTCATGGTCCCGTCGTCGGCGCGACACCGTTGTGGATGGCTTGCGCGACAGCTGGATGGGCAAGGTACTCAGCGATGCTGTGGGCCCGTTCCTTGGGATTGTCGACGGGAATCTCCCGCAGCTGTCCCTTCCAGATATGGCGCAGCGGGCATCCGATGGTGATCGGATCCACCACGGACCAGGCATTCAGCCAGTCGCCGACACGCTCCGGCCGGTGCGGTCCTGGGACCAGGAGTTTGTTGTAAACCGCGTCCAGCCCCAGGGGACTGCCGAGAGTGAGCAGCACGGCGACGTCGAGCTGGGGCTGGAGCCGGGTGAGCAGATCCATCGCGACCACGGTGCCGAGGCTGTGGCTGACGAGGGTGAGCCGTCCCGATGCGGGAGCGGTCTCGAGGACACAGTCGAGTACCGCTTGCCGGATCTGCTCGTCGGCGAGGTACGAAGCGACGTCCCGGAAGACTTGGGCGATGATGAGCTCGTCCAGGTCGGTACGGGCGGCCAGCCAGCTGAGCTGCCGCTGCAGCCTGCTCACGATCGCGCTGCCGATCGAACCGAGTCCTTCCGCTTCGACCCGGTCGGCCGGTTGCCCGTCCTCGGCGGGCATGCCCGCGTCCGCGGCCGCGTTCTGCAGGATCTGTTCGTACAGCCGGCGAGCCTGCGGCGTGGTCGGCGCCATTGCCAGCGCATGATCGACGGCCATGGTCTCGGGCGCGAGTGCCGTTTCCTCCGTGGGCTGCAGCAGGGCTGCCAAACGGTCGCCGTAGAACGGGAAGAAGGCATCCGCGGGATCGAACGTGCTGAGCCCGGCGAGGGTGAGGCCCTTGTTGAGGCCGGCGGTCCACTCGCGGCGCAGAAGTTCGGGATCGCGACCATGCTGGCTGCGGCCATGCAGGAACAGCAGGTGACGTGTGCCGCCGAAGGCGCCTGCTCGGGCGGTGACGCCGTGGCGGAGTTCCGTGCTTTCACGCGGCGCCGAAGCCGGACCTATCTGTTCGGTGCGGTCCTCGGCAGGTGCGAGGCGGGGGCGGATTGCCGATGGTCCGCCGACCGGCCCGGCGTCGGGACCGAGTTCGGCGAGAAACTCGTGGTCGCGCGCCGAGCGCTGCAGTCCGGCCAGGTGCATGAGGATCGCACTGATGCGCACTCCCTCGTTGGCCCTCCAGGCAATCGCGTCGTCACCGTCGCCTTCGTGCCAGACCGTGCCGTCACGGCGCAGAAGCCGCCCTTGCTCGTCGGTGCGCGGAACGCCGGAGTGGTGCAACGCGACGACCTCCCATTGGTCGTTGAAGACCGGCGAGCCGGAGTTCCCCGGTTCGGTGTCGGTCGAGTAGTGCAGGAAGTCATCGAGCTGCAAGTCGAGCTGGTTGCGGCGGATGCCGATCTCCTTGAGCCTGCCCATCGGGTGCCCGATGACGTTCATCGCCTCACCGATGACGATCTTTCCCTGGTCCATGATCAGCCGGTTCCACCAGCCGACGGCGTCGCCGGGCGGCTTGCCGTCGGCGCCGGGACGAACCGGCACCAAAGTGAAATCCAGGTGCTCATCGGTGACGAAGAAGTCGGGGTCGAGACGGAACCGCACAGGAAGGCGAGGGTCGTTGTCGATCGTCGTCTCGGCGCCGAACTCGATCACGGCCTGCCGGGCGGTGTCCTGATCGGGAAGTACGTGATTGTTGGTCAAGAGCAGCCGGGGCGACACCAGGAACCCGGTGCCCAGCGGTACTTCTCGGCCGTTGCGGCTCAGCGATATCCGCGCGACCGACGCCGCCGTGCGAGCACCGCGGGAAAGGAAGTTGGCCGGTTGGAGTTCGTTGCTGGCGCCGATGATCCGCTCGAGCGTCGTGATCCGGTCGGAGGGCTCGATCCGGCCGGCTTCGATCATGGCCTCGACCGGCATCTCGCCGCTGGTAGCCAGCCGCTGCGCCCGAGCGCTGATCTGCTCCGGAGAGTCGACAACCGGGCTGTCCTTCATTTTGCGACGTTGCTCGATGTCTTCGCGCTTGGTCTCGGTCGCGACGTAACGCTCCGCGGCGGCCCCGATCTGCTTCAACCACGCCGCTTGGACTTGTTCACGAGAATTCATGGTGCAACCGCCTGGAAACAGAGGTTGATGTGGTCATGTCCGCTACTGGCGGAGTGTTCCTCAGGCGCGTCACACCACCGTCACCTCAGCGTTTCGTCCAGCGCGGCAGTGCCCGACAGCGTTCGTCCATCGTCACCGCGCCCGTGCGACTCGTGTCAGCGATTCCGGAGCGACTCGACCGCCGGGGCGTCGCACTTCTGGACGCGGAGGAGGAGTTCGTCGAATTCCGGCGACGGCTCGGTGTCGAACTCGGCCCACAGCAGGTCTCGGTATCGCCGGTATTCCCGAAGGGCGTCGATCTTGTTGCCCTGCGCGAGATGGATTCGCATCAGAATCCTGCGGGAACTTTCCCGGAGCGGCTCTGCCGCCGCCACCGCCGACGCGGCCATCAGGGCGGCGCCGACCTGCCGACGCTCCAGCAAGGCTTCGGCCGCCGCTTCCAGCGCCGCGACCCAGGCCAATCGGTACCGTTCCCGGTCGACGACCACCCACTCCTCGTCCCAGTCCGCCAGCAGCGCTGCGCGATCCAGCAGCAGCGGGACGCGCGCGAGATCCTCCGAGCACGGCTGGTGAACCAGTTTCTGCGCCAATTCGGTCAGATACGCCAGATCGACGACCACGTCCGGATGGAGGCGAAGACGGTCGCCGTTGATCTCCACGACTGCGTCCTGGATACGGCGCAAGCGCCACAAGGCGGTTCGCAGACGCTGCGCCGCACAGTGATCAGCGCACTCCGGCCACAGCGCGCCGGCGAGGCGGCCACGAGAGACCGGCCGGTTCAGCAGTGCCAGATAGGTCAGCACCCGCTCCGCCGCGTGCGGAATGGAAAGTCGGCGGTCGCCGCTGTGCAGGGCGAATTCTTCGATCAACGTGAGCTGGACACACGTCGCATGCGTGGCATTATGGATGAGCACCATTTCACTACTCGATCGCGGCGTCGGTCTTCATTTCGCAGGCGTACGTCGACCGGTCGATCTCGGCTATCGCACACCGGCCATCATGCCCAGGTCACGAACTGTCGGCGCGAGTAGCCGACTACGCGATCGCGAGACAACGAACGTCGACGAATGACTATGGTCGCCACGCCCAGAACGAACCGCCGCGTAGCGGACTACTCGCATGCGGTATCAACGGAGTGAGACCCACGATCTCGCACTATCGAAGCAAAACTCCTCCACGTAAAGCGGTCCGGAGAATCTTCGTGGACAGCGATGAGTTCTCCGACGGTGCTCCGTCCTATCCGGTGAACGCGCTGCCAACGCGGCGCACCAACCAGAAGGACCAGGAATGACCACCGCCAACCCCACCACCAACTTCTCCAGCGACGTCACCGACCGTCCCGGCAAAGTCCGCAACCGCGTCCTGTGGGCCCTGCAGATCCTGCTCGGCCTGTTCTTCATCATCGCCTCCGGCGGGCCGAAACTCGTTATGCCGAGCGCCCTGACGGACAACGCCCCCGAGAATCTGACCATCCCCCTCGGGTTGCTCGTCTTCATCGGAGTTGCGGAGGTGGCGGGCGGTATCGGCCTGATGGTGCCACGGCTCAGTGCCCTGGCTGCCGCAGGTCTGTCCGTTCTCACCGTGCTCGCCGCAGCGACGCAGGCTTTCATCGCCGACAAGCCCTTGATGGGAATCTTCCCTTTGGCGCTTGCCGCGATCTTCGCCTGGATCGCCTACGAGCGCCGCGCCACCATCACGGATCTGCGCAACTCGCTGTCGCGATGACGAATCCATAAGTGCGACCGGGCGTTGGAGGCAGGCCCAGAGCCTGACGCCTGCCTCTATCCGATGAGCGCCGATGAGTTTCGAGCGTGTAGGAGGTCTACCTCGTCATGAGGAAACTGATCTACGGGTTCAGCGTGTCCCTGGACGGCTACATCAACGACCGCGACGGCAGCATCGACTGGACCAACCCTGACGAGGAGCTACACCAGTTTCACAACGACCGTTACCGCGAAATCGAGGTCTCGCTGCACGGCCGTCGCCTGTACGAGCTGATGGCCGAGTACTGGCCGCATGTGCCCGCGGACGCGCCGCGCATCGAGCGGGAGTTCAGCAGGCTCTGGACGGAGAAGCCGAAGGTCGTCTTTTCCCGGACGCTCACCGAGGTCCACTGGAACAGCACGTTGATCAGCGAGAACGCGGTCGAGGAGGTCCGCAGGCTCAAGGCGGGAGGCGATGGCGTCATGGAGATCGGTGGCGCCAGCCTCGCGGCTTCGCTGATACCACACGGGCTGATCGACGAGTATCAACTGTTCGTCTTGCCCGTGGTGCTCGGCGGCGGCACACCGCTGTTCCCATCGTTGGACAAGCGCATCCAGCTCCGATTGGTCGAGACGAGGCACTTCGACACCGCAGTGATGCTGCGCTATCTCGCCGACTGAGCTCCGTTCGACCGCAGCACCCTCGTCACCAGACACGGCCGGACACCGTAAGCGAGCGGCTCCGCGGCACCGGCCCTGGAGCCTCCGCAAAACCTGTTGGTCGACCGCGGCGACCACTGCTAGCCTTCCGGAAGCCGTGCAAGTGAACGAGGAGGTGGTACCCGTGAACGCAGTATCTACATGGGTGCTCCCCTCTGGGGTCACGGTCGGGCGATAGATCGTCCGGGAGCGCCGTTCAAGAGCACTCCCGAAAGGCACCACCGTGCAATTCATTTCTGAACAGCGCCTCGACGACGATATCCTCGAGCGCGAATTCACCCTTGGCGAGGTCCCCGGCGTCCTGTGGACGCCCGGATCAGCATCCGCGCCGGCACCGCTGATCCTGATCGGCCACCCAGGCGGACTGGACAAGATGTACCCCCGACTGATTGCCCGGGCCCGGCACTCCGTGGCGGAGGGCTTCGCCGCAGCCACCATCGAGCTCCCCGGCAGCGGTGACCGGCCCCGTTCGGCTGCCGCCGAGCAGGTCCGCGCCGACCTGCACCGGGTGCTACGGGCTGGCGAGCCGGTCACCGACGACATCGTCGACCGGCTCGTCCTCCCGCTGGTCGACCAGGCGGTCCCAGAATGGCGGGCCGTCCTGGACGCCCTTCTCGCGCTGCCCGAGATCGGCGGGCCGGTCGGGTATTCGGGCGGGGTGATCTCCATCGGCACCCGGCTGGCGGCGGTCGAGCCGCGCATCGTGGCCGCCGTTCTGTTCGCCGGGAGTTTCGTGCCGCGCGCCATATTCGAGGAGGCCCGGCAGGTCACTATTCCACTGCATGTCCTGCTGCAGTGGGACGACGAGAGAAACGACCGGCAGATGGCCCTGGACCTGTTCGACGCCTTCGGCTCCAAGGAGAAGACGCTGCACGCCAACATGGGCGGGCACACCGGCGTCCCGCAGTTCGCGGGAGAGGAGGCAAACCGGTTCTTCGCCCGGCACTTGAAGTGAATCCGGCCCGACAGGCCGACATGGAGGCGGATAGCGGCCGACTCGTCGAATCCGCGCATTCTCGGGTTATGGGGGTGACGGCTGCTTCAGACTGAAGTGTTGGGCCCGGCGATGATCAAGTGCATCTCCGGGCCCGACTCAGCTCCCCACTCGCCTCCCGAAACTTCCTCGGATAGCACCCTGAGCTTCCGTGGCGCCGCAGTACGAGGCGCTCACTCCCGACACCACGCTCGTCACCGTGGGGATCGGCGGCAACGACATCGGACTGGTCCAACTCGCAGCCAGCTAAGGTGTTTCCGGGGGCCGACGTTGAGTTACTCGCGAACCTGAGCGTTCATCGTGGGATGCGTGTCACCGCTGTCGGCGTCCAGCCCCGCGAGCAGACGCAGCCCGTCCTCGGCGGGGCTGCCGGGGAGCGCGGACAGCACCAGCAGCTCCATGCCCGTTTCGTCCGGTAGTGCGAAGTTCTCCTGATGCAGTTCCAGCAATCCGACCAGCGGGTGTCGGTACGCCTTGCGTCCATGCGTGCGGGCGCGCACGTCTGCGCGGGCCCAGAGGCGGCGGAAGCGCTCACTGCCCATCGCCAGCTCACCGATAAGCGAGGCCAGGCGGGGGTCCTCGGGGTATTTGCCTGCGGCCAGGCGCAGGTGCCCGACCACGTCGAGGGTGCAATTCTCCCAGTCGGCGTAGAGGCCGCGCTCGGCCTCCTCGAGGAAGATGTGCCGGGCGGTGTTCAGGCCCGGCATCGGTCGGCCGTAGAGAAGGCCGGCGAGCCGATTTCCGGCGAGCACGTCCATGCGGTGGTCCATGATCAGCGCGGGTGCGTCGGCGACCAGGTCGAGGACGCGTAGCAGCTCCGGTCGGACCCGCCCGCTCGGCGCCTTCGCGCGGCGGCGGCGCTGCCGGGCGAGCCGGTAGAGGTGCCCGCGTTCGGTCTCATCGAGGCCCAGGACGCGAGCGAGCGCGTCGAGGACCTGCTCGGAAGGCTGGGTCGCGCGGCCCTGCTCCAGGCGCACGTAATAGTCGACGCTGACCCCGGACAGGTGCGCGACCTCCTCGCGGCGAAGCCCTTCGACCCGGCGGCGCCTGTCGATGGGAATGCCGGCGGTCGCCGGGTCGACCCGGGAACGCCGGGTCCGCAGGTAGCCCGCAAGATCGTCCACGTCCCCAGTATGGCCTCGGTGGTGCTCGCGAAGGTGGTCCTGCCGTTACCAGGAAGTCCCGTCCGGCGGAAGAAGCGTCTCTGAACACCAGGCGCAGCGGTGCTCAGGATCGAAGGCACCTGATCCGAAGGAGTTCCCATGAAGGCACTGATCGTCTACGCCCACCCCGAGCCGAAGTCGCTCAACAGCTCGCTGAAGGACCTCGCTGTGTCCACATTGGAGACAGCCGGGCACGAGGTACGAGTGAGCGATCTGTACGCGATGAACTGGAAGGCGGTCGTGGACGCCGCAGACTACGGGCCCCACGCCTCGAGTCCGCTGAAGGTCGCCCTGGACTCCGGCCGGGCCTTCGACGCCGGGACGCTTACCCCGGACGTCGCGGCCGAGCAGGAGAAACTGCTGTGGGCCGACATGATCATTTTCCAATTCCCGCTGTGGTGGTACTCGATGCCCGCGATCCTCAAAGGCTGGGTAGACCGCGTGTTCACCTACCACTTCGCATACGGCGTCGGCGAGCACAACGACACGAAGTACGGTGAGCGCTTCGGCGAAGGCACACTCGCGGGCAGGAAAGCTCTGCTGTCGGTGACCGCCGGCGGCCCGGAGTCGCATTACGCCGCCCGCGGCATCAACGGCCCGATCGAGGATCTACTGTTCCCGATCCACCACGGCATCCTCTACTACCCGGGCATCGAAGTGCTGCCGCCGTTCGTGCTGTACGGGACCGACCGGATGACCGGCGAGGACTACCCGGATGTCGCCAAGGCTTGGCAGCAACGCCTGCTCACCCTGGATTCGACCGAGCCGATCGCGTTCCGGCGGCAGAACTTCGGTGATTATGAGATCCCCTCGCTGCAACTGAAGGAAGGGCTGGAGCCCTCGGGCCGCACGGGTTTCGGGCTGCACGTGCGCGGCTGAGCGAAGGGGTGACCCGCGCCTGCCGCCCTCCTCGCCGGTGCGGCGCTGATGTCCCCCGCTCCGGCGCAGGCCCAGTCCGCCTTCGCGGCCTAGGTGATCGACAACAGCGGGATCTCCAGCAGTCCGGCCGAGCCCGATGCACCTCGAAAACCGTGTGAGGCGGCGCGTCGTCTCAGCGAGGCTCTGGTCGGGTACCTGCCCTGAGCGCCCCGGAGGGGCGATAGCCGAATTCCGGCAGCGCGCCGCAGATTGCGCGGACACCGCACCGATAGGTCCTGAGCCTGCTGGTCATTCTGGGGTTGGTCATGTCGAGCCGGAAACGACCGCCGTCTCAGTCGTGGGGATACAGGGTGCGCTCCCAGATGACGGCGACCGTGTCGACGGCCGCGTCCACCGACTCGGGTGCGGCGCCGACGACCTCGTCGAGCAGATAGTGCACGTTCATCGCGACCAGGGCCCGGGCAACCGACACAGCGGGAAGCCGCTCGTCGGCTCGCGTGATCGTCTCGGCCGCAACCTCTTCCAGTGGAGCCAGGAACTCCTGCCACAACTGGGCGGCCTCCGCGTCCCGCTGCGAGGCCACGGCAAGGGTGCGCAACAGGGCGCCGTCGCATTGATACATCCGCGCAGCCGATTCCAGCGCGGCACGCGCGGCCGGGCGGGGATCGGCTGCAGTGCGCCACCGGGCGATGGCGGCATCGGTCTCGGCGCGCAACGGAGCGAGTAGTTCGCGCAGCAATGCGACCCGATCCGGGAAGTACACATAGAACGACTTCCGCGACAATGTCGTCCGGGCCATGATCGCGCTCACGGTCACCGCTTCGGATGCCTGCTCACGCAGCAGCGCGCCAGCCGCTCCCAGAATCTCCGCACGAGCCTCCGCCACGGTGCGCCTACGCCGTTTCACCTCCGCTATTGCCACAGTGGCAGTATAAGCAATACAGTTACTGCCACCATGGCAATAAGGAGTCTCGTGGTTGCCCATACCTTTCGAAGATCAGCGGAGATGACTGCCACACAGTGGTATTGCTCCGTCGTCGGACTGTTCCTTCTCATCCGGTCGCTCACCACACTGCTCGGCGCTCCGGCATTCTCCCTTCCTGGATCGGGATGGCGCGCGGCCCTGCAAGCGGTAGTCGGTATCACCCTGCTCGCCGGGCTGCGCACCCGACCCATCCCGGTCGTCACCGCAGTCGGAATCCTCTACGCGATCGAAACCGCCCTGGGCATCGTGGGCGGCGACGCCATCCTCGGCGTCATCCCGGTCGACATGCGCGACCGCATCGTGCATCCAACCCTCGCGATCACCGCCGCCCTCGCGGTCTTCGCGACACTGCGTCGCACGAAGCGCCGAGGGCCGGTCGATGCCTGACGCGCCTACGGATGACCTCGTGGCCCGGGCCTTCGACGAGGAGTGCACCGCCTGGGTGCGGGCCACCGCCACACTGACGGCACACCAGTTCACATTGCCAACCCCATGCCCACCATGGACAGTCGCCGAACTCATCGCGCACGTCACAGCTGCGATCGCTCGCGTCCCCGACGGCTTGGCCGCTCCCCCGCCCGCCCGCGCGAACCTCGATGCCGCCGGCTACTACCACCCGCGCATCTTCGACGCGACCGCCAACGCCGCACGCGTGTCGGCGGCCCAGGACGCCGCAGCCGCACATCCGAATACAGCGGCGCTCGTCGCCGCCTTCGACCATCAACGCCGCCGCGCTCTGCGCGCCATCGCCGGACAACCCCCCGAGCGGCTCCTCGTCACTCGATGGGGCGACGGCATGACTCTGCGAGAATTCCTGCTCACCCGCGTCGTGGAACTGGCCCTGCACGGCCTCGACCTGGCCAACGCCCTCAGCGCCCCCGCTTGGACCACACCCGCGGCCGCAGCCGCCGTCACCGACTTTCTCGGTGCCGGCACGGCCGCCACGCGCCTTGGCTGGGACCGCACCACCACATTGGCCAAAGCAAGCGGGCGTGCACCACTCACCGCCGACGAACAGTCCGAACTCGCCCGCGCCCGGATACCCTGGCATCAATTCGGGTAGGGAGGTCCTCCACCCACTCGTCCACCGATGACTTTCGCGGCACGAATGCCACTCTCCGAGAGGAATTTCGAGGTATTGCTCCAGTCGAGCCGATGAGCTCGGCCGGAGCTGTTCAGTCCCGCTCGCGAACCAGCGAGGGACGCAATTCGAGCACCCCGTCGTCGGGTCCGAAACCAAGCGATCGAGCGCGCGCGATTGATTCGTCCAGGGCGGCGGCGACCGTGTCGGCGAATTCCGCCGGGCGGCGAGACACCCGATCGACGTTCATGCTCAGGAACTCGAACGAGCTCGCGACCTCGCCGACGGTGCGATTGACCAGATACGAGATACCGCGCGCGACCTTGTCGGTGCGCCCGAGATCGCAGACGTGCACCGAGACCTCATGTCCCACCAGCACTTCCCGGTAGTAGGCGACGTGCTGCTCCATCGCGAACAGACCGAACTCCCCGGACTCGGTGTAGCCGAGCGCACGGTGTTGCTGCCACATCGCCTCGCCGTGCAGACGAAAGTAGTGCATCACGTTCATGTGCCGGTTGCCGTCCTCGAACTCCGGCGGAATCTCCCTGATGAACGCGGCGGGGACCGCGAGTACCCGGGTGATCTCCGGCCGCACCGCGGCCACCTTCGCCCGGCTCATCGAGATTCGGCCTGGATCGCCTGCCGGTAGCGCTCCGACAGCACGGACGGAAATCCCAGATCGCCTTCGATGACCCGAACCGCCAACGACGAGGCCAGAGCGCGCAGACGTGCGCACCCGTCTTCGCCGATCGCCTCGTACGGATAGACCGCCAGCTCGTCGGTCCTGTCCTCGATCGCCCTGCGCCGGGCGGCGCCGTGCTCGCTCAGAGCGAGAGCGCCGTTCGCCAACCACCCGCGGGCACGAAGCCGGTCGACGCCGGATGCCCAGTCCTGCTCACTCCAGGATCGGCTGAGGCGCAGTACCTCGGCGGCGACCTCGCCGGTCGCGCTGTGCGTGATCAGTGCTTCGATACCGTCCAGTCCCTCCGTCGTCAGTAGCGCCACATGGCCGTCACCTCGATACTCCCGCAACAGTGTCTGTGCGTGCCAGAGCACCAGATGCGGTTCGTCGGGCCAGGGCAGCGCCGCATGGGCCGCGAACAGCGCGCGCCCTTGGGGCCGCTCGCGGGCACGTTCGGCGGCACGCCGTGCCAAATCAGCGGCCTCGCGGACGTCGGCGCCGGCGATGTCATCGCCCCACGCCTGCCGCAGCGAACGGTCCACGGCGAGCAACCTAGCGCGCAAGATCGCTGCGGGAGATGCGATTTCCCACGCGGCAGGCAGGGCGACACGCACCGCGGCCGGATTGAAGTTGAAGAACGCGGCGACGGTGACATCGGCCGCCACCGGACCGAAGGCAGCGGACCTGGAGGCGAAGTACATCATCCGCGGATCCGTCAGACCGAGGTCGCGATACATCTCGGGGCCGTGCGGGGTGAAGTAGATCATGCCGTGGATCGGCTCGAGGGCGCGGAAGGTCAGACGAGCACTCCGCGGGGAGACCGTGGTCAAGAGACTGCTCCGATATCTCGTGGTGCTGAAAAGTCGACTTCGATAGTTACCCGAATCCGATGTCACGTTCAAGATACGGCTAGGCGTAGGGGCCGCTCTTCATCGGCGCCTCATACGGTTAGCCCAGCGTTTGATATTGAACATGAACTCATATTCAACTATCCTCGGGTTGCGAAAGCATGCTCGGACTGCCGGACATCGCCCAGTGCTCGGCCGCGCCGCCGACAACTGCACGCACTCGACAACGTGACGCCGCGTCCGGCGGCACGGAGTGGAAAGGAACTCTCATGACCGGTCCCACCTCCGTACCCGCCGAGCACCGGGCGACCGCCGTGCTGTTCGACTTCGGGGGTGTGCTGACGTCCAGCGTCTTCGAGGCGTTCCGAGAGTTCGGCGAGTCGATCGGCTGCGATCCCCGCCTACCGCTGCGCCTGTTCAGCGATGACGTGGAGGCCCGGGCACTGCTGGTCGCCCACGAGGAGGGACGCATGGGCGAGCGAGAGTTCGAACAGGGCTTCGCGGCGCGGCTGCGTGCGCACGGGGTCGAGGTGGACGGAGCCGGGCTCGTTCACCGCATCCAGTCCGGCCTGCGAGCCGACAGCGCCATGATCGAGCTGGTGACCGAAGTCAGGAATGCGGGATTCCGTGTGGGGCTGCTGTCGAACTCACTCGGCGACGACTGCTACGCGGGATTCGACCTCGCTTCGATGTTCGACGCCGTCACCATCTCCGGCGAGATCGGTGTACGCAAGCCATCGCGGCGCGCGTACGACATCGCCTGCGCCCGTTTGAATGTGGAGCCGGGAGCCACGGTAATGGTGGACGACCTGCCACAGAACATCGTCGCGGCCGAACACGCGGGGCTCACCGGCGTCCTGCACCGCGACGCGGCGGACACCATCGAGCGGCTGTGGGCCGCTCTCGGCCCGTCGTGAGTTCGGCGTTCCGCCGATCTACGCTGGCAAGCACCTGTTCAGCGAGAACAACGAAGGGCACCCCGAATGAGCCCGAGCACCAAGGAATCCACCGACATCGTGCTGGCCGAGAACGCGAGCCCGGACGCATCCCATTCAGAGCATTAGCACGAACTTTCCGATATTCGCTCCGGTGAACATCGTGCCGGGCAGTCGTTCGTCCGTCAGAGCGCTCCCAGTTCGGAATCGCCCGCGGGCAGCGCGTCGAAGACCAGCACCTCGGCCGGATGACTGAGCGCGTCGCCCAAGGCCTCGTTGACCTCACGTAACACCGCGCTCTGGCCGTGGGCGCGCAGCGCTTCTTTCGACGCCCATTTCTCGATCATCACGAATCGACCGGGTTCGCCGATCCGTCGATGCAGTGCGTAGAGCAGACAGCCCGGCTCGGAGTGCACCGCGGGCGCGGCCGTCCGCAACGTCCGCTCCACCAGCTCTTCCTGGCCCGGCTTCGCGATCATGGTCGCCACCACCACACAGGGCTCGGCCATACGTTTCTCCTTTTGAAGTGGGTTGTGCCGCTTCGTCCTGTCCGGCTACGGTCGCTTGCCCCATGAAGGGTCGCGGCGGCGCAACTCCATCTGGGCGATCGTGCGCTTGTGCACCTCGTCCGGCCCGTCCGCCAGACGCAAAGTGCGCAGATGCGCGTACATGTTCGCCAAAGGGAAGTCGTCGGAGACGCCACCACCGCCGTGGACTTGGATGGCCCGGTCGATCACCTTCAGCGCGACCTGGGGCGCGGCCACCTTGATCGCGGCGATTTGGACGCGCGCGTTGCGATTTCCGACGGTATCCATCAGATAGGCGGCCTGGAGTGTCAGCAACCGCGCCATCTCGATTTCGATGCGGGACTCGGCAATCCAATCCTGAATGTTGGCGCGGTCGGCCAGCGGCGCGCCGAACGTCGTCCGCGCTTGCGCTCGGTCGATCATCAGGTCCAGCGCCCGTTCGGCCATGCCGATCGCTCGCATGCAGTGGTGGATCCGTCCCGGCCCGAGCCGGGCCTGGCTGATCATGAACCCGTCGCCCTCACCGGCCAGCAGCGCGGTGCGCGGCACTCGGACGTTCTCGAACACCACCTCGGCGTGCCCTTCCCGGTCCTGATACCCGAAGACGGGCAGGTTGCGCAGGACCGTCACGCCAGGGGTGTCGATCGGGACGACCATCATGCTCTGCTGACGGTGCACGGGCGCATCCGGATCCGTCTTGCCCATCACGATGAGGACCTTGCAATTCTTGTGCAAGGCGTTGGAGGTCCACCACTTTCGGCCGTTCAGCACGTACTCGTCTCCGTCGGGCCGCATGCGCAGCTCGATGTTGGTGGCATCGGAGCTGGCGACCGCCGGCTCGGTCATCGCGAACGCCGAGGCGATCTCGCCGTCCAGCAGCGGACGCAGCCACGTCTGTTTGTGCTCGGGCGTGCCGAACAGCGTCAGCACTTCCATGTTCCCGGTGTCGGGAGCGTTGCAGTTGGTCGCCTCCGGCGCCAGATGCGCGCTTCGTCCCATGATCTCGGCGAGCGGCGCGTACTCCAGATTCGTCAGGCCCGGACCCCACTCCGGGTGCGGGTGGAACAGATTCCACAGACCACGCTTGCGCGCTTCGGTCTTGAGTTCTTCGAGAATCGGCGGGTGGAAATGCGGATCACCCGACTCCGTCATCTGTGCGTGGTAGACCGCCTCCGCGGGGTAGACGTGCTCGTCCATGAAGGCGAGCAGATCCTCGCGGTATCGGCGAGATCGCTCCGAGAGCTCGAACATGGCGACTCCTCGTACTGACTGACGGCTGCCTACGCACCGTATTTGAATTCGACTTCAGATTCAACTTCGCCCATTGCCGGGTCCGCCCCGCAATGCCGACGACGCGCGCGATCTGCCCGGCTGCCGAGCCGACCGGCGCCCGCCACGACGGTCTCACCGGGGGCGTCGAGAGTGTGCCGGTCATCGGTTGTTCTACTCGAGTGCTTCGATCCCGATGCGCAACAGCGGTTCGACCCCGGATCCCACGGTCTCGAAGCCGGATCCCACGGTTTGCCCGTGGAGATGGCGGTAGTGGATGCCTTCGAGGATCGCCGCGAGCTTGAAGGCGGCGAGCCCCAGATAGAAACCGAAGTGCGCGAGGTCGCGGCCGCTGTGTTCGGCATAGCGGTCGAGCAGTTCGGCCTCGGTGAGGAACCCGGGCGCGAGCGCCACGTCGCTGACACCGGTGACGCCGATCTCGCCGAGGCGGCGATACAGCAGCAGGAGCGCCACATCGGTGAGCGGATCACCTAAAGTGGCCATTTCCCAATCGATTACGGCGACCACGCGGTCTTCGGAGTCCATCAGGATGTTGTCGAGCCGGTAGTCGCCGTGGACGATTCCATCCGGAGACTGCGGAGGCTGGTGGGCCGCGAGCCTCCCGTACAGCGCGTCCGCACCCGGCAGTTCCCGGGAGTAGGAGGCGTCCAACTGCTTCTTCCAGCGGTGCACCTGCCGCACCAGGAATCCGCTCGGACGTCCGAAATCCGCGAGTCCGGCTGCCGCGGGATCGACGGCGTGCAGAGCGGCCAGAGCGTCGACCATTCCGGTCGAGATGGTTCGCGTCCGGTCGGCGCCGATCGCTGCGAGTTCGGCCGCCGTGCGGTAGGGCGTCCCGATCACCCGCTCCATCAGATAGAAGGGCGCGCCGAGGATATCGGGATCCTCGCAGAGCGTGTAGGTGGCGGGAACGGGTACGCCGGTGCCGGCCAGCGCGGTCATCACCCGGTATTCCCTGGACATGTCGTGTGCGGTTGCCAGCACGTGACCGAGCGGGGGCCGCCGCACGATCCACGCCGACCTGCCGTCGCTGATCTCGTAGGTCAGGTTGGATTTCCCGCCTGCGATCAGGCGGCCGGTGAGCGGCCCGGCGAGCAGATCCGGCTCGACATCGGCCAGCCATGCCGCCAGGCGATCCAGGTCCAAGCCGGGCAGATCCTCGCGGTTACGGTCGCTCATCAAGGCACCAGCACCGCGACTGTCTCGGCGACACACGCGGGCTTGGCGGCGCCGTCGATGTCGACGGTGACGCGGCTGACCGCCTGGAATCCCAGGTTCGCAGGCGCGAGCGAGAGCAACTCGACTCCCGCGCGCAGCCGGGACCCCACGGGAACGGGCGCGGGGAACCGCACCTTGTTGGCGCCGTAGTTGACGCCCATCGACAACCCTTCGACGCGATAGATCTGCCGGGTCAGCATCGGAATGAGAGACAGCGTAAGAAATCCGTGGGCGACGGTCGTGCCGAACGGTCCCGTCGCCGCTTTCACCGGATCCACGTGAATCCACTGGTGATCGCCCGTCGCGTCGGCAAAACGGTCGATCTGTTCCTGGGTCACGGTGTACCAGTCGCTGTATCCGAGGTGAGTTCCGATGGCCTTCTCCATCTCGGCCAAGCCCTGGAATACCTTCATCGGTCGCTGTCCTTCCGTCCTTGTCCCGAGGTCCGCCGGCCACATAGACGACCTGGCCGGACACGAATCCCGCTCCCCCGCTCACCAGGAACGACACCGATGGCGGTCTTTCCTTCGAACGATCGCTTATCAACGCTGCCCACCCTGCGCGATATATCAGTCCGATTCGAGCTGCAGCGCGTTGACCCACAGCTGCGTCAGGGTGGTGACGAGCTTCTCGAACGGGATGCGCTGATTCTGGACGAAGACCAGGTAGGCCATCCGGCTCACCATCACCGACAAGGCGTGCGCGGTGATCATGGGATCGAGGTCCGCGCTGGCCCGGCCGGATTCCTGCAGCGCGCTGATCATCTTCGCGTTGCGCTCCGCGAAAGCCTTGCCTCGTTCCATCCGCAGCTCGCGGAAATCCTCGTTGATCAGGGCGACCTCCTCGAGCACGGCCATCAGGCGCGCGTTGCGCTTGTAGGAGCGAAGGTAGTCCCGATTGGCCGCCTCGATGAGGTCGCGCGGGTCGGTGACGCCCGTGCGCCCGCGAACGTGAGGGTGCAGCATCTCTTCCTGCACCTGCTCCGCCACCGCCGCGAAGATCTCTTCCTTGCCGTCGAAATAGGTGTAGAACGACCCCGACGCCGTCCCGGCGGCCTTGGAGATATCGGAGATCTTGGCATCGAGGTATCCGTCGCGCTCGAATACCTCGCGCGCCGCGGCGATCAGCGCGGCGCGTGTGCGTTCCCCGCGCTTGGTGCGCGGAAGTCCTTTACGAGACTCGGCCTCACTCACAACGGACTCGGACACCAACGCTGGCCACTCACTGTCGGTCGACGGGACGTTTGTCGCGTTCACGGTATCACCGCGAACAGCGCGAACAGGTGGTCGAGGCGGCGCGCACCGCCACCACCGGAGGGCACTTCGTCGCCGAACGGATCCGGTCCTCGAAGCGGCATGACCACAGCTGGAGGCCGACATCGGAACCGGATCAGCAGAGGGCTCACCGCATTCGGCGCTAACCGATCGGCAGCGCGCTGAAGATCGGGTTGTAGGCCCAGTTCACCATGCGCTCGGCGTCATCCTTCGCGGCAGCGCCGCTGTCGGGTGAGCTGTGCAGGACCACACCGATCAGCGGTATTCCTGCCCTGACCGTCTCGAACAGCAGGCAGGTTCCCGCAGCGTCGGTGTATCCGGTTTTGATGCCGATAGTGCCGGGATAGTCGTGCAGCATCCTGTTCGTGGTCTGCCAGAGGTGAGCGCGGTTGTCCGGGCCGGCGGGCACGTGATAGCTCTGCGAACTGACGATCTCCCGGAACACCGGCAGGCTCATCGCGCGCAGGCCGAGGGCGACCAGGTCCGCCGGTGTGGAGTAGGTGGAGTGGTCGGTGGGGGCAGGCAGCCCGCTGGGGTCGGCGAAATGTGTTCCCGCCAGGCCCATCTGACGCGCGGTGTCGTTCATTTTGGCGATGAAACCGTCTTGTCCGGGCCCGTAGGCTTCGGCAAGGGTATAGGCGGCGTCGCAGCCGGACGGCAGCATCATCGCGTACAGGAGCTGTCGCGCGGTGAGCACCTCGCCGGGGACCAGGCCTGCGGTGCTTCCGTCGTACTCGGTGTCGTAGGCGATGATTTCCTGCGGCACGGTGATGGCCCGGTCGAGGTCGCCGGCATTGATCACGACCAGTGCCGTCATCACCTTCGTGATGCTGGCTATCGGGACCGGGGTGTTCGGCTGTCGCGACCACAGCACCGTGCCGGTGATTCCGTCTGCCAGCGCCGCACCCGCCGCCTGCACCGCATCCGGCCCAGACGTCAGCCAGGGCAACTGAATATGGGCGTCGCTCGCGGCGGGGGCGGCCGCGACACCCTGACCGGCCACCACAACCAGCGCCCCGGCGACGACAGCGTGCAACAATCGAGCAAATATCCGCATCGCCACATTCTGCCGTGTCATTTCCCTGATTAACGGCATTTCATCGGTCGAGTTGCCGCGTGACTTCGGCGACAGCATCTAATGAGCTAATCCAGGCGCCTCCGAGCTGGACGCTTCGGTCGACGGCCGAAACAGCTGGTCTCGTCAGTCCGTGGTCACCTTGACGATCGTTCTGCCGCGGGTGCGCCCGTCGGGGCTGAAGGCCGCGGGGGCGTCGGCCAGGGAGCAGACGCTGCTGACGAGCGGGATGAGTCGGCCATGACGGAGGCGGGTGGCCAGTTGGGCCAGTTGCTCGCGGTTGGGCTCGACGACGAAGAAGATGGCTCGGCCGTCGTGAGGCTGGATGGTGGGTGGACCGGCGATGGTGACGAGGGTGCCGCCGGGGCGTAGTAGCGCGGTAGAGCGGTCGCGGATGTCGCCGCCGATCACGTCGAGTACCACGTCGACCTCGCCGACGTCCTCCAGGAGCTCTCCGTCCAAGTCGACGAACTCGTGGACGCCGAAATCTCGGGCCGCGTCCCGGTCGGAGGCTCGGCCGGTGCCGATGATGTGGGCTCCCGCCTCCTGGGCGAGTTGCGCGGCGACAGAGCCGACGGCGCCACCGACTCCGTGGATGAGGACGGTTTGGCCGGTTTCGAGGTGAGCGTGGTCGAACAGGGCTTGCCAGGCCGTCAGACCGGAGATCGGTAGCGCGGCCGCGGCGATGTGGTCGACGTCAGCGGGGAGCGGGGCCAGGTTGCGGGCTTCCACGGCGGTGTACTCCGCGAGCGAACCGTTGCGGGCCCAGTCGGTCGGCCCGAAGACGTGCTGGCCCACCGTGAGTCCAGTGGTGCCGTAGCCGAGCGCGACGACTACACCTGACAGTTCGTGGCCGGGGACGCTCGGGGTGCGGTCGCGACCGGCGCGATCGGTCCACGTCCCTGGCCAATCGAGCTCGCCGCGGGTGAAGCCGGCGGCGTGGACTTGCACGATGACATCGTTCTCAGCGGCGTGCGGGTGGGGCAGATCGGTCAGGGTCAATCCGCCGATGCCAGCCTCGCGATCCCGGACTGTGATGGCTCGCATGAAGGTCCTTCCGGTCGTCGGAGTACTGGTCGGCTTCGACGTTACGCACTTCAGGTCCACAATCGGCGGGCCAGTTGAAGGTGCAGCCGATGGCCCGCCTTCAGTAGTGATGGCCGACGATCGGGCCGTCGGAATGGATCAGGAGCACGGGCCGCCACGCCGTACTGTCGAAGCATGAGCGTTGTGGACCACCTCGTGATCCCCGACACGGCCGCCTCATCGGCCGCCCTGGAGGTAGCCGCCGCCTACCACTCCGCCGCCCTGCTGAACCACTCGCACCGCGTCTACATCTGGGCGGCCGCATACGGCAGTCAACAGGGCATCCGCTACGACACCGAACTGCTGTTCACGGCTGCCATGTTCCACGACATCAGCCTCGTGCCGGAGTTCGACAGTCACACCGTCTCCTTCGAGGAGGCCGGCGCCCATGTCGCCCGGGTGTTCGCCGCCGGCGCCGGTTGGCCGAGCGAGCGCCGCGAACGCCTCGGCGAAGTCATCGCCGGGCATATGGGGCCTGACGTGGACGTGGCCGATGATCCCGAAGGGCACTTGCTGTCGCGGGCCGCGGCGCTGGACATCGTGGGAAAGAACATCGACGATTTCAGCCCCGCCTTCCGTGCCGAGGTACTCCAGCGGTACCCCCGGCTCGGGCTCGCCGACGAGTTCCTTGCCTGCTTCCAGGCTCAGGCCGACCGTAAGCCCGGCAGCTCCGCCGCACGCGCAATACAGTCGGGCCTCGCGGTCAGAATGGCCGCGAACCCCCTCGACGCCGGTTCCGAGCACACGCCCGATGAGAACTAGTGTCGGCTGAGGTCGTCGACTCAGCGCGGCGATCTTCGAGGGCATACGTGATACGCCGCCCTCGAACGCGCCCGCGGTCAGCACGGCCGTCTTCGGACAAGCTTTTCCTGCCGAAGCTCGGCTACAGCACCGCTGCCGGGATGACCGAGATCAGTCCGCCGTCGACGAGGATGTCCTGTCCGTTGATGTAGGACGCTTCGTCCGACGCGAGGAAAGCGACCGCCGCCGCGACATCCTCCGGGGTGCCGACCCGGCCGGCGGCAACCGTGGTGGCGATCGTGGACTTGATCTCGGCGGATGCTTCGGCCTGGAAGGCTGGGGTGTCGATGTACCCAGGGCTCACGGAGTTGACGCGGATGCGCCGGGTTGTCAGATCGGCGGCGAGGGTCCGGGCCAGACTCTGCACCGCGGCTTTGCTCGCGGTGTAGAGGGCGGCGGCGGGCGCGCCGCGATACGCGGCGAAGGACGCGTTGATAACGATCGCCGCACCGTCCGGCAGGAGGGGCAGCGTCTTCTGGATGGTGAAGAACGCGGCCTTGAGATTGGTGTCGAGGACACGGTAGAACTCGTCTTCGGTGACCTCCTCGATGGTCTGGAACGCGCCGATGCCCGCGTTCGCGAACACCACGTCCAACCGGCCGAACCGGTCGCGGATAGTCGTCACCAAGGTGTCCAGATCGCTGAGGTCGGCTGCGTCACCGGCAATCCCGATCGCCCGATGCCCGAGTTCGTCGACCGCCGCGTCGAGCCGGGCCTTGTCGCGCCCGGTGACGATCACCTTCGCTCCTTCGGCGATGAGCCGCCGCGCGGTGGCCGCCCCCATGCCGCTGGTGCCGCCGGTGACGAGTGCGATCTTGCCGTTGTATCGGGAGCTGTCGTGCGTCATGGCTCCAGCGTGCCGACCCAGCCCCGAAGCAAACAGTGCGCATTTATGGTGGGTGTGGCACCACCACCTTGCGGCCGTCAGGCGGGCGAGGCGACGCGCCCGCGGTGTAGCCGTTCCAGGCGCTCGCCGGTCGCGGTGCCCGGCCTCGGGTTGTACAGCACGAGTTGCCATTCGGGATGGTCCGCGACCGTCAACGTCGTCGCGTCGAAGAACAATTCACCGACGTCGGGATGACGCAGCGCGTTCACCGCCTGCTCCGGAACTCCGACTTCCTGCCGCTCCCACAGTTCGGTGAATTCCGGGCTCATCAACCGGAGATTGTCGACCACCCTGCGGAAATCGGTGTCGCCGGGGCAAATGCCCGCGCTTGCGCGATACGCGGCAACGATGGCGGGTGCGTTCGCCGCCCACAGCTCCTCCATGGCGCGATAGCGAGGATTGGTGAAATACGTGAGGAGGCAATTGTGTTCGCCGTCGCCGTAGCCGAACACCATCCGGGCGGTGTCGTTGAACCTCAGCACATTCCAGTACCGATCGCGCAGTACCGCGGGCCGCCCGTCCCAAGCATCGATCAACTGCTGCACTTCCGGCGTGACGGCTGTTACGGGCGCGCACTCCGGGGTGGGCGGATTGAGTCCTGCCAGCAGGTACAGATGGATTCGTTCCGGTTCGCTCAGCATCAGGACTCGGGCGATCGCATCGAGCACCTCGTCGGAGACGGTGATGTCGCGCCCCTGCTCCAACCAGGTGTACCAGGACACCCCGACTCCGGCCAGCACGGCGAGCTCCTCTCGCCGCAATCCAGGCGTGCGCCGCCGGCCCGTCGCCGGAATCCCGACATCCTCGGGCCGCACCCGCGCCCGCCTGGCACGCAAAAAGTCACGTAGCAACTCGCGGCGTCGTGGCACGGCTTCGCTCGTCATAAGCCACGGTAACAAGCGCCCCCGGCGTCGCGTCAGACCACCACCGCAGATATTCCGCCGTGGGCTACCAGACCCCGGCCGGATACACGTCCATCTGCAATCACCGATGACCGGCTCAGCAGCGAATATCGGTGCACTCATGCAGCATGTGCGGACTCCCACGAATTGGGATTGTTGCCGTTGTCCCCGAACTGCTGCGGGTCGGCTCTATTCGCTGGACCCCAATATCGCGGCTTGGCCTTTCTCTCGATCGGGATACCGAACCTTAGTGTCCGTACTCGGGTGCGGCCTGCAGGTCGGGTGCGGCGGCGGCCAGCAACGCGTCGCGGTCGCGGTTCAGCGGAGGGTAGATACGGCGAGTGTTGATGGCGCGCTTGGTGTCTTTGGCTGCCTCGCCGCATGCGACCACATGGCGGTCCCAGCCCTCGGTATACACCGCTCCTGCCGGTCCCAGATCGAGAACCGTTACATACCAAGGGATCCGCAACGGCTTCATGGGCTCGCCCAGAAGATCGCCGATGACGTTGTATCCCGCCCATCGGCCCATCGGGCGGCTGTGCTGGCAGGACATCACCGACATATGCTCGTCGTCCATTTTCGCGGCAGCGACGTCACCTGCGGCGAATACCCCTGGCACACCGCAGACACGCAGATAATCGTCGACGGGCAGTCGCCCCAGCCGGTCACGGTCGACGCCGAAGTCCGCGGTCAGCAGGCTGGCCCGCATGCCCGCACACCAGACGACAGTGGCGGCGGGCACCATTTCACCCGAGGAAAGCGTCACGCCGCGTTCATCGATGGACATCACCCCGACGCCCAACTTGGTCTCGATCCCGCTGGAGGCCAACGCCGCCTCGATGACCGGTCGGGCTGATACACCCATGTCCGAGCCGACGAACGGGTTGCGGTCGACCAGGATGACCCGCGGTGCGACGGCACGCGGGGCAAAGACGTCGGCGAGCATCGCGGGCAGCCCGGTCGCCTCTTCGATCCCCGTCAAACCCGCCCCGACGACGACTACGGTGGCGGCCGCCGGGTCAGCGGGACCCTCGGCGAGCCGGCGCAAGTGAGCCTGCAGTCTCGTCGCTGCGTCGTGGGTATCGATGTCGAACCCGAACTCCCGCAGGCCAGGGATATCGGGCTTGACCACCTGGCTGCCCAACGCGAGCACCAGCCGGTCGTAGCCGTGAGCGCCCGCGGTAGATTCCACGATTCGCGCCGCAGCGTCGATCGCCGTCACTTCGCCGGTGATGTGCTCGATTCCGACCGGATCGAGAAGAACGCCGAGCGGGATGCGGGATGTGCTCAGATCGGTCTCATAGTCACGCACGCGGATGTCGTGGTACGGCGTGGAACTGATCATCGTGATATCGACGGTCCCGCCCGCCACACCGAGCTCGTCGAGCCGCCGGGCCGCCGCGAGCGCCGCCCACAGACCCGCGAACCCGGACCCGAGGACCACGACACGCGACGGATCGGTCACTGCAGCGCGCTGCACATCGTCATTCTAAACTTCGTGATCGTTGCTGCCGCTGGTCAGGACGCTGGACGTCCCGAGGTGACGGAGGCGCCCGAGCAGGCGGCGCAACGACTGATCGGGTCTCTCGCCAGCCGTGTCGAGGATGATGTGGTCCCGATCCCACGGCTGATATTCGCGGTCGAGCACCTGCTGCCATTCCGGCAGCGGCAGGTCAGGGATGTCGACCGATCGCGAAACGACACGGTGCCGATGCTCGGCCGGATCCGAGCAGATCACCTCGATTTCCACCGCGGCGACACCGGCATCTCGGGCAGCGCCCAGCCAGCTGTCGCGAGTGATCGGCAGTGGGTTCACGGATTCGGCGATCACGGTCAACCCCTGCCGAAGATGCTCCCCGGCCAGCGCGTACCCCACTACATAACCGGCAGGCCCCACGGGATGCTCGGCCAGACCTGATCGAACGATCGCCTGCTCGATGGTGTCGACCCGCAGATGCACGCCACCGATCCGCGCCGCCAATAGGCGCGCCAACGTGGTCTTACCTGCCCCCGGAAGTCCGCCGATGACGATGAGCATGCGACCTATCCTGCCAGCGCCCCACAGCCGACCAGAGCTGCCGGCAATCGCTGCCGATCCACACTCGGGAGAACCCCGATCAATCGAGGAACGGTATCGGTTGTGCGGCGGATCGGTGGAGATGCTGGTCGTCGGTCTCACGGGCGGCGCGTAGCTGTCGCATGCTGGCGGACAGAGGTCGGCCCCAGCACCCCGGAGAAGGGAGATAGACGGTGGCATTGGGACGTCGTCGGCTGTTGATCGGCTTCGCCGGTGCGGGTGGTCTCGCCTTGGCCGGATGGGGGTGGGCGCGAGAACTCGCGCCGCCACCCACACCTGCCACAATCCGATTCGACCCCACCCCCGGCACCCAGGATGTCGAACCGCGCAGTCTCGGCACGGTCACCGTCACCGACGGGACGCTGCGATCGGTCGAATGGATCGATGAAACGGGCAGATCGCTGCCGGGCGTATCGGCACCCGATCATCGAACCTGGACCAGTGCCGAACCACTCGGCTACGGACACACCTACACCGCGAAAGCCGTCGCTCAGGGCGAAACCGGCGACGTCGCCGCGACGACAACCTGCGCCACGGTGCGACCGCAACAGATCATCGACGTCTCACTACGCTCGTCCAATCTCGTCGAGCTGGCCGAAAACGACACCTACGGAGTAGGTTTCGTGCTCGTCGCCCATTTCGACGAACCCGTGGACCGGACCGCCGCGGAACGCTACCTGAAGGTCACCACCCAGCCTGCCGTCGCCGGCGCCTGGTACTGGCTCGACGATCAGAACGCACACTGGCGGCCGGAGCACTATCACGCACCGGGAACCAGGATCACGATCGCGGCCGAGTTCTTCGGCCGCGCGCTCGGCGACGGCCGTTACGGCTCGCGTGACCAACAAGTTTCAGTGACCATCGGACCTGCGCACGTCGCGGTCGCCGACGACGACACCAAACAGATCGAGGTCTTCGACAACGGAAACCTCGTGCGCACCATGCCCACATCGATGGGCATGGGCGGCACCGCGGTCGTCGGCGGCAGAGTCATGTCGTTCTGGACTCGCCCCGGCATCTACACCGTGCTGGACCGAAACGACCCGGTGATCATGGACTCCGCCACCTACGGCCTGCCCACCAACTCCGCGCTCGGCTACCGCACGAGCATCAACCACGCGGTCCGCATCAGCCACGACGGAATCTTCGTGCACGAATTGGCCGCGAGCATGTGGGCGCAAGGAAACACCAACGTCTCACATGGCTGCCTGAACCTCTCCCCCGCCGACGCCACATGGTTCTACGACTTCGTCATCCCCGGCGACGTGGTCGAGGTCCGCAACACCGGCGGCGAACCCCTCGATATCTGGCACAACGGCGATTGGAGCATCCCGTGGACCGACTGGCTCCGCGGTGGCGGCCACACGTGACCCGAACGAGAAAAGGCGGCTGATCCAGCGCACGACACTCGAGCAGGTGTCCCGGCCGGATCGGCGACGGTGATTCATCCGATGCAGACGACACTCTTGCCGCGGGTCACTCCGCCGGCCAGGTTCGCGATCGCGGTCTCGACGTCGGCGAGGGCGTATTCGGCGGTGATATCGATGCGCACCGACCCGTCGGCGACCAGCGCCATCGCGCGAGTGGCGCTGTCGGCGAGTCGCTGCGGGTGGGTCTGGCTGCCCAGATTGCTGTTGTAGGTCATCAGCGACTGGCCGTGCATCAGCAGGTCGTTGGCCGAGACGGTGACCGGTTCGAAGGTGGCGATGTTGCCGTAGACCACGATCCGGCCATGGGCAGCCAGCCGGGCCAGGCTCGCGACCCGCGTCGGTCCTCCGATCGGGTCGAGGATCACGTCGAAGGTTTCCGCACCGATGCCATCGGGGAACTGTTCTCGCGTCAGCACCTCGTGGTAACCGAACTGACGCGCGTAATCGAGCTGACCGGAGTTGCCGACCACGCCGACTATCCGTTCCGCGCCGGCGGCAGCGGCGAACTGCCCGGCCAGTGATCCGACACCACCGGCTGCGGCGTGGATCAGCACACGGTCCCCGGCCCGGACCCCGCCGACGGAATCGATCAGGTCGTAGGCGGTCGGAGTCACCCATCCGAACCCTGCCGCGGTGCGTGCGTCGACGCGCGAGGCATTGATCGCCAGCACCGAAGGCGCGGTCGCGACCTCGGCGTAACCGCCCCCGCCGACCAGCGCGACGACCTGCTCACCGATCCGGCCTTCGTCCACGCCCTCGCCCACCGCGATGATCTGGCCTGCGGCTTCGAAGCCCGGCACGAACGGGCGCGGCACCGGAAAGTGCCCGCCACGCACCAGCACGTCACCGTACTGCACCCCCGCATAGGCGACGCGGATCGCGACCTCGCCCGGACCGGCCACGGGCTCGTCGATCTCCGAGATCCGGAAGGTGTCATCGGTGTCCAGCACAACAGCCTTCATCACATACAACTTTCTGTGTTGACTCAGTATCCTGATACTGAGCACTTAAGCAGTATCAGGATGCTGAGTCAACTTAGGGAGTTGTGACATGGTCGACGTGCCCGTCGAGGAATACGTGTGCACGCGCATTCGCCGAGCCGAGCAGGCGCTCATGGCCCACCATGAGGCGGTGCTACGCGGTTACGGACTGACCATGACCCAATACACGGTGCTGCTGATCTTGTCCCGCGACGACGCCATGTCCGGTGCCCAACTGGCCCGCGCGTGCGGGGTCACGCAGCAGAGCATGGCGACTGTCTTGACCGGCATGCAGAACAAAGAGCTCATCGACCGGCAACCGTCGCCCGTCCACGCCAAAGTCATGATCGCCACCCTCACCCCGACCGGCCGCGACCTGCTCGACCGCGCCTATCAGGAAGTCATCGTGCTCGAACGCGCCCTCACCGATCGATTCACCCCCGACGAGCACAAACAGTTCTGCGAATTCCTCGACCGCGCCACCGCGACCCTCATCGAGCAGACCCACACCACCTGAACATCCGCTCCCGCCGCCCCTGGAGGGACTGCGGATCCACGTGCGAGATAGGCCCAGAATCCGGACCCGGCCATGGATGTCGGTGGCTCATGGCAGCGTCAGCCGCTATGACTGCTTCAGCTGATGACGACGCCTGGGTTGATGATCATGGACTGCGTTTCCCGACCTCGATCGGGATCAACGAACCGGGGGCGTCGTGAACGCCATGACCGGTGGCCTTGGGTGGATGTACGGCCGGGATCTGCCGCTGCTCAGCATCACCTTCGCGCGTCAGATCAACGCCCGGGAGCTATTGGAGCGGATGGGCGTCGACCAGAACACCGTGGCAGTGCGCGAGCAGGATGACTTCCACTACGAGCTGGGCGGCCATCTCTACGTATCCGACGGATATGTGGTCAGCGCAGGGCATTACGGAAGCTGGGCCTGGGTGTGGGAGCACGGTAGTTGGAAATGCATCGAAGACCGAGGACTGGTGCTGCGCGCCTCAGTCGGAACCGCGGCATTGGTGCTGAACGCCAGCGAGAAACCGGGAGTGGTGTTCCGGTACGCCGAGAACGGCCGCCTCATCACCGGACTCGACACCACGACCAGCCTCGTCCCAGCCGACCGGACAGGCAGCGACATGCACCGCTTCGACACCGAGATGCAGGCCCTCGGCGCCCGACCCGAAGAACACGAATACGGTCCCTTGGGGTCCCGCGGAATGTTCTACAGGCTTGCAGAGAACCTCGGCGTCGGGGTGCCTCTGGATGACCTCAACGAACGTCCCGTTCTCAGCGGCCGGCTCCTGCCCCCAGCCTCGCGGTAGCTGCCGAGTCGCTCAACACGCGCGCCGCCGTTCCTCGCCTCGGAAGCACAGGACGGTCAGCAGGCGCCGATGACCAGGTCCCACAGGTCACCGATCGTGATCTTGGCGGGAATCCCATTGCCGCCGACCGGCATGTCGGCGGGCAAGCGATCACTGTTTGCGCACAACCAATTCCAGCGCGATGTTGTCCGGATCGCGGAATTCCAGAATGTACATGGGGCCCAGGTCTTTCACTCCCGCGTGCGCGATACCGAGTTCGTCGAGCAAGGCAGCCGCCGAATCGAGATCCGACCGAGTGGCGAGGGCGAAGGCGAGGTGGTCGAGTCCTACTCGATCTTCGTCGAACTCGTCACTGGCGACCGGGCGAAGTCCGAGCAGTGCATCACCCATCTGGTAGATCACACCGCCGAAGAGGAACCCATATCGTGCACGGGTGGCCTCGTCCGCGTCCGCGGGACACTCCCAAGCGATCGGCCATCCGAAGACAGCGTCATAGAAGGCCCGGGATCTGTCGATGTCGGTCACTGTCAAGCGGACATGGTCGAACGAACTGGTGGAGATCGGCATGATCGAGATCATGTCATGATCACCCGGCTCGGTTCAGGCGACCAGACCGCGCGATCTTGTCACTCCGCCGCTGGCGATCTCGCGCATCCACCGTGACGCCCCGAGCGAGGTCCGCAGCCGGCAGGCGAGCGGTCTACGGCTGAGGTATCGGCAGCCGGCTCGCGCCCGGCCGCCGATACCTGTCCCGTCAGGCCGGTGACGTGTCGACCTGGCCGAGATGCCGCGCGAAGAACCGTGCCGCGCTGTCGACCTCGAACCTCGGTACCTCGAAATGACCGCCCGCGTTGGCGTGCAACGTCTTTTCCTTCGAGGCGAAGGCGTCGAACAACGCGAGACCGGATCGACGGTCGAGCAGCTCATCGTCCCACTGGAGCAGGAACTCGATCGGGACGGTGATCTGTGCCGCCGCCTCGACCAGGGATTCATGCCCCAGGCAGCCGAAGACCGCCGCGATGATCCTGGGTTCGACGGCCGTCAACGGCACCCCGATCCCGGTACCCTGCATGATGCCCCAGAACCCGACCCGCCCGTCCGCGCCGATCTGCGGCAGTTCCTGCAGGGCGTCCAGCGTCACCTGCCATTCCGGCACGGCGCGCTCGGCCAGGTAGGTGTGCAATTCGACGATGATAGGGCCGATCGGCTCGCCCGCAGCCTGAGCACGCCGGAGGACTGCGATCCGCTGCTCGTCCTCCGTCGTTCGCGGCCGGTCGCCGTGTCCGGGTGCGTCGATGGCGGCGGCGTGGAAACCGTAGCCGGTCACGAAGTGGTGCGCCCGGCCCACGATGCCCGGCGCCCTCTTATGCTGGCCGCCGCTGTGCGCCATGAGCACCAAGGATGCGGGGCCGGAGCCGGATCGGGGCGAGAAGAGCACGCCGGGTACCTCACCCACAGTGAAGTCGCGTTCGATGACACCGTTCAACGATGTCTCCGCAGTGAAATTCACAGAACGCATAGGTTATTGCCTTTCGGGATTGCCATGTTCGCGGCGCTCCCGGCGACACCTACGTCAAATCGCCCAACCGTGAAGAAGATGTGGAGCACCCACTGGATACAGCGTTGATGGGTCTCACCTCCTCATGCGATGTCACGGGCTCCCGGACGCTATCAGCTCGAGAGTCATGTCGGCCAACCCATTTCCAGTACCGCGAGGCCGGTCTCCCCGCGGCGACGCCACTCACCGGCGTGGGCTGAGAAGGACCAAGGGTATCTGGCGGGTGGTCCGCTTCTGGTAGGTCTGGTACCCCGGGTACGCTGCGACGACCTCTGGCCACCGCCGGTCGCGTTCCTGCGGGGGGAGCACGCGGGCAGTCATCGGTTGCTTCGCGCCGTGCTGGAACGACACCTCGACCGCGGGATCGGCACACAGGTTGTGGAACCAATCCGGGGAGATGTCGTCTCCGCCCCGCGAAGCGACGATCAGATAACTGTCGTAGCCCTCCACGACGGGAACGGTGAGGATCACGATGCGCGGCATCCCTGTTCGCCGTCCGGTCGTGGTGAGAGCCAGGGTGGGCATCTTCTTGAATCGAGTGCCGGCACGGCCGCCGCTGATGTCGAGCAGCTTGCGGTGCGCGGTGGTCACGGTCTTGAGGTACAGATCGGTGGCCGCGCGAAAGCGGCGGGTATTCGGCATCGGGGTACTCCTCGGTCGGTCCGGATCGTCGGGAACGATGGTCCGGGTCCGACTTGTGAGCGACCAGTGAAGCGTCAGCGCTCGAGGCGTTCGGCCGCGGCCGCGATCCAAGTGGGGTTGCCGCAGCGTTGGGCGACGTGGAGCGCGGCCCGGTAGTGCGCGGCGGCGAGTTCGGCATCGCCGCGCCGGGCCGCCAGGTCACCGAGAACGGTGTCGACCGGACCGACCGCGTAGGAACCGGTGTCGGCGCCACCGAGCCGGTCACGGTAGGGAAGCAGATCGCGGTAGAGCGCGGCGGCCTCGGTGGGCGTGCCCAGTGTCGCGACCGCCATGCCGCGCAGTGTGAGGAACAGCGATCGGAACACGTCGTCGCGGATCGGCCGGGCCCGGCGCCGGATCCGCGCCGCTTCCGCCCGATCGCCGGCCGAGAGCAGGGCCAGCACCAGGAAATCCACCATGGCGTCGACGGTCGCGGGGACGGCGCTCTCGGCGAATGCGCCGGCCATCTCGGCCAGTTCACCGGCGCGGCCCTGGTGCAGCCGCACTACGAACAGCGCCATGGCCAGGATTCCGCCCGCATTGAAAATGCCCGCGCGGGTCAGCAGTTCGTTGGCTCGCAGATAGTGCTGCTCGGCCGTGTCGGGATCACCGGTCATGAGCGCCACCAGCCCGCACGCCATCGCGTTCGCCACCTGCGCCTGCCGCCACTGATAGCGGTCTGCCAGCGCGGTGGCCGCCTGGAGATGCTCGCGGACGGCGGCGATGTCAGCCGCGGACGCGGCGGCCTGAACCGCGACCGTGTGGCCGAGGAGCAGGTAATCGCTCCGGTCGGTGCGTCGCCCGACCTCGATCAACTCGGCTCCGAGCGGGCCGCGCTCCGGCGAGTCGTACAGCGAGGCCTGCGCTTGCAGCGCGGGAGCCAGCAGGGCGTCGTCGCCGAGCTCGCGGGCCAGAGTTTCGGCCTCGGCGGCGGCCACCGCCGCGCGTTCGCCGGCCTCGCCGCCGATCTCGTCGACAAGCGTCACCAGCAGTCGGCACCGGTCGGCGGGAGCGAGGCCGGGGGAACGCAGTGCGTCCTCTATCCAACCGACGACCCGGTGCTCGACCACGCCGTACTGTCGATTCATCCACGGGGTGGGTGTGTCCCACGCGGTGAACGCCCGTACCAGCAGATCGACTCGGCCGGCCTCCTCCGCCAGCGCCGCGGCCCGGTGCCGAGCGGTTCGAGCGGCGAGCCCGGCGCCACCGGCGAGATGACTGCGACCCGCCCGGCACAGCATCGCGACCCGTTCCTCGACGGTGTCTGCGCCGGTGTGACGCTCGAGCGCGGCGGCCGCGCGTTCATACCCGGCCGCGGCGACGTCGTGGGCGTAGCGCCGCTCGGCCCGTTCGGCTGCCGCCACGGCGTAGTCGGCGGCCCGTCGTGCCGTCTCCGGGTTCACCGACTCGCCGTAGTGGTGGGCCAAAGCCGCGAGATCTCCCGGATCGATCTCCTCGATCGCGGCGGCGACCCGCCGATGCCATCGGTCACGGCGGATCCGGGAGAGGTCGCCGAGCAGCGTGTCCCGCACCAAAACGTGCGTGAAACGCGCTCGGCCGCTGGCCGGTTCGTCCAGGAGCCCGGAGAGCACCCCCGCTTCCACCGCGTCGAGCACGTCGTCCTCGGGCACCTCGGCCGCGCGCACCAGCACCGCGACATCGAACTCCCGGCCGATCACCGCGGCCAGACGCAGCAGCGCCACCCCGGTCTCGGGAAGCCGGGAAAGCCTGCGGCGCAGTACGTCCCGCACACCCTCCGGAACGTCCGACGCGGCGACCAGTTCGCCCTCGCTCTGCAGCAGACGTGCGACCTCGATGAGATAGAACGGATTCCCACCGGTGCGCTCGTGCAACGTCCGGACCACAGCGGCCGCCGGTGTGCTGCCGGTCAGGGCGGTGATCAGGCGACCGCTGTCCTCGACGCCGAGGCCGCGCAGGCGAACCCGGGCGCGCACGGTGGTGGCAAGGGCCGCGAGCGCGTCTGCCAACGCAGGCGGCACCTCGTCGGGGCGGTAGCCGATCACGACGAGCCCGGGTACCTGCGTCGCCACCGCGGTGAGCAGCGCCGCTGTCTCGGTGTCGCCCCGATGTACGTCATCGAGCAGGATCGCCAACGGGGCGACGGCGGCGACGGCGCTCAGGTAGCCGCACACCGCCCGATGTAGCAGGAAACGGCCATGGTCGCGGTCGGCGTCCTGTGCACCGGCGCCGTCGGTGAGCAGCGGCGCCAGGGCGGGCGCGAAGCCGCCGGGATCGTGCTCGCGGGCCAGGGCGCGCAGGATCTCGACCCATGGCCAAGCCGACGGAGCGGCGTCGTCCTCCGGGCAGCGTCCGATCACCACCCGGTGCCCGTTCGCGCGCAAAGCGGCGCCGAAGTGCTGCAGCAGAGTCGATTTCCCACTGCCGGCTTCACCCGCCACAGTCGCCGATCGAGGGCCGGCACCGGCGGCCGCGTCGCGCAGCGCGGCGAGTTCTCCGGTTCGGCCGAACAATCCCGGATTCGGCTCGGCCTGCGGTGCGCTCGCGGCCGCTGCGGACGTGGACGGTGTCTGCGGGAGTGGAATCGCCCGCTCGCGCAGCGGGATTCGTTGCGCGAGGATGTCCGCCTCCAGCCGGGTCAAAGCCGGACCCGGATCTATTCCGAGTTCGTCCGCGAGAACGTTGCGGGCCTGGCGCAGGGCGCTCAGCGCGTCGGCTTGGCGGCCCGCCCGATATCGAGCCAGCGCTGTCAGCCGCCACGCCTCTTCCCGCAGCGGGTGCTCCCTGCTCAAGACCTCGGCCTCGGCAGCGGCGAGCGCCGGCTCGTCGAGCTCGAGCAGGGCTGCCGCGAGTTGCTCGCGTGCGCCCAGCCGTAATTCCTCCAGCCGCGCCGCTTCCGCGGTCGCCCACGGCTCCGCCGCGTAGGCGGCGTAGGCGGGGCCCTGCCAGCGGGCGAGCGCGCGGTCCAGCGTGCGCCGTCGCTCGCGCGGATCGACCTGCTGCCCAGCGGCGTCGAGTTCCGCGCCGAAGCGCCACGCGTCCACGTCCTCAGTGGCGAATCGGACCGCGTAGCCGGGGGTCCGGCTGATCAGAACGGTGGCGGGTGTGCGCGGCGCCCGCTGCGGCTCCAGCAACCGCCGCAGGTTGGAGACGTAGGCCTGCAGTGCGCCGAGTGCCCGCGGCGGCGGTTCACCCCGCCACAGGTCATCGATGAGCCGATCGACCGGCACGACCTCGCCCCGTGCGACCAGCAGCCGCGCCAGCACGCCACGTTGCCGCGGACCGCCGAGATCGAGTTCGCCCTGCTCGTCCGCCGCGGTCAGCGCGCCGAGCACCCGGATCCGAACCATGACGCGCCAAGTCTAAGACCGACCCCCATGCAGTGCCTTACAAGTGGGCTGCAAGCGGCGGGCCGCACAGTCGCTACAGTTCACCACTGCGACAGGAGCACCGCATGAACACCACCCGCACCGCGCCCGGCCGCCCCGACACCTACGACATGGTCATCCTGCACAACGCCTTCCGCAGACACTTCAGCGCTCTGCCCGGCCTCGTCGCTGCGGTGGCGCCCGGAGACGTCGAGCGCGCCCGGCGCCTGATCACCTTCCTCGGCGAACTCGGCGACGGCCTGCACCTCCATCACACCGGCGAGGACGAGCTCATGTGGCCGATCCTGCTCGAGCGCGCCTCCGCGGACGCCGCTCTGGTGCTGCGCATGGAGGAACAGCACGAGCGGATCGCCGAACTCACCGAGCGCGCCCACCGCGACGGGACCGAGTTCGCCACCGCCGCCGACCCGTCGGTTCGGGACCGGCTCGCGGCCACGCTGCGGGCGCTGTCCGATACCCTCGACGAGCACATGGCCGAGGAGGAGCGGCACATCCTGCCCGTGGTCGAGAACGTCATGACCGCGCTCGAATGGCAGGCTCTCGGCGAACGCGGACGCGAGCACATGCCGAAGGACCGCCAGCTGGTCTTCCTCGGCTTCATTCTGCAGGGCGTCTCCGACGACGACCGCCGGAAAATTCTCGCCGAGATGCCACTTCCCGCCCGGCTCGCGTGGCGTCTGCTCGGCCGCCGCGTCTTCGCCAAGGAATACCGCGAGATCTACCACGCCGATCCGGAGTGGTGACCGCGAAACGACAATCGAAGTCGCTGCACCTCGTCGCGGAAATGCCCAGCCGCCGAGATTCGGCGCATTCGCATGCCGCACACAGCGTCATGAGTGACAGAAATGGTGCTTCATCACCTGGGCAGTGAGATGATCAGTGGTGCGACACGGTCGGTCACGTGCGCGTTGACTGAGCACCGACGTAATCGTGTTCCGGAATGGGGGGAGGGAAAGAATGTTCGCTCGGCGAATGATGGTCGTGGGTGGGGCGGCGCTCGCGTTATCGGCATGCGCCACGTCGATACCCGACCCGCAAGCGGGCACTGCGACGACGACCCAACTGTTGTCCGGAACCGATGCCCCGCCGGGTGATGAAGCGCCGGGGCGACCAGGCAAAACCGATGCCGGTATGGCGGCCGGGGCGCCCTTCCGGATTCCGGCGTTCACCGAACTCCAGGGCGCACCAATCGTCGCGGTCAAAGAGTTGGCAGTGCAGCGCATAGCCGCGGCGTGCGGCGGCTGCGCGAGCGTTGCCGTTGCACAAGACAAGGCCGACACCTACCGCAGCATTTGCCAGTACTCCGGATTCTCCGGCGCGAAGCAGGATTCGACCCCGACCGGAGAGTCGGTGAACGGGTCGTTGATTCTGATGTCCGGCTCGACACTGACGCTGCTCACGGGAACACTGTCCCCGCAGAAAGTTCCCTGCGGCACAGAAGGCTTCGAACCGAAGACATCCGACACCACCTCCCCCACGAGAACCGTCTCCCCTACCGGAACCGACTCGACCACCCGAACCCAAACGCCCACCGAGACGGCGACGAGCAAGCCACGTGTCACCACCACCAGATGAGCAGGCGTCGACACCCGCAACGGGTTCGGCGTTCGACGGGTTTGGTCACGTCGCACGATCCATCGGGCAACTGGTCGCGCCGACTACGTTGCTCACCGCCGTCCTGTTCTACTTCGGATGGGCGCATGTCTACTGGTACTTCAACTACTTCGGTGTCGACTCGACGACGCTGAATCCGAGCATCCGTGAGTACCTGATGCGCACCGTCGACGCACTGTTCGTGCCGCTGACACTCGTCGGTCTCATCGGTATGGCGGTGCTGTGGGGATACGTCGCGCTTCCGGATTCGATCCGCACCCGTCGACCGGGGCGGTGGGCCACCGCCGCGATCGTGCTGATCGCCGGGGCGGTCCTCGTCAACGGGCTGTCCCGGATATACGTAGTGACCCCGATCAACAAGGGTTTGTGCGTGGCACCGGTGTCGATCATCGCTGGGGTGCTGGTGTTCTGGCTGCTGGTCGTGCTGCGTCGTAAGCGTCTGCGTGAAAGCCTGCCTGCGACAGCGCCGCCACCGTCGCAGGCGGCAGCGGTCGCGGAGTGGGTGATCCTGTTTCTCATGGTCGGCATCAATTTGTTCTGGATCGCCACCGATTACTCGGTCGCGGTCGGTCAGACCCGAGCTCGGGAATGGGCCGCGCAACTGCCCACCAGTTCCCAAGTCATCATCTACAGCGAAAAGGAATTGCACCTTTCCGGGCCGGATGTCCGAACGACGCCCTGCGACCCCGACCCCGACACCGGATCCGCCTACCGGTTCCGCTACGACGGGCTGGCGCCACTGAGCCGCATCGGTGACCACTACGTCCTGGTCCCCCGGACCTGGAGGCCCGGGCACGGCGCGGCCATCGTCCTGCCCGCGCAGAGCCCGGGCGCGATCCGGTTCGAGTTCCGCCTGGCGGGCGACACGGTACCGGCCAAATGCTGAATATGAGGCTGCGGTCGAGGGGAGGGTGGATCGCGGCGGGGGTTGTCGTGGTGGTGGCGGTGGGCGTGGCGGTTTGGGTGTGGTGGCCGGCTCAACGTTCGAACCGGGACATGTGGGGCTGGGCGGCGCAAACCGAGCTGCCGATGCCGGTTTCGGGGCCGAGTGGCATCGCGGTCTCCGCGAGCGGAGACGTCTACGTGTCCGAGAACGAGGGCATCCAGCGGCTGCCCTCCGGGCGATACACTCCGGAGCGCATCGGTCTGCCGGATCTGCACTGGCCCTCGGGTTTCGCCATCGGACAGGACGCTCAGCTCTATGTCTGCGACTATCAGCACGGTCAGGTGCTTAAGGTGGCGGCCGACACGAAAAATATCGCGCTGTTGCCGCTAGTGGGGTTCGGCGCGGCCGACCTGAATAGTTCCGAACGTGCGAACGGAGCCGGCGTCGCGGTCGACCGTACGGGGAATGTGTACATCACCGACCCGGACAACGCCCGAATCCTGAAGTTCCCGGCAGGCTCCAGTACGCAGGTTGTGCTGTTGACGGTCGATCACCTCGGTGCGCCGATCACGGTTTCCGACGCCGGCGAGTTGGTGGTGACGAGCACCGCCCCGGTCAATCGACTGCTGCGTATCCCGCCGGGTTCGGTGACGCCCACCGAAACTCCGCTGCCTGCCGGCGAAGCGGTCGCCGCGCTCGCCTTCGATCACGACGGAGCGCTGCTGCTGGCCGACAACGCCTGGATTCCGGACACGGCCAGTATGGTCGGCGCGTCCACACAGGACGGGAGATTGTGGCGGATTCCGGCCGGATCGACGACGCCGATTAGGTTGCCGTACGCCGAACTCGGCGCGATCAGCGGAATCGCCGTCGAACCGCACGGCGAGATCCTCATCACTGACAGAAATGGTGGCCGAGCGGTGCGGCTGATGCGCAAGCCGTAAACGTTACGGGCAAGTCCGGCGGTATTCGATCGTCGGGACATATTGCTGCCAGCCAGCGGGATCAAGCCCCGTGCCCACAGTCGCGCAGGCGATTTCGACCGTTCGCCGACGCAATTCGTTCAGCGCGCTCAAGTCCCAGATGACCGCTGGGCCATCGCTGTACACCGCGACCAGTGTGTCACCGTCCGTACTCAATTGAGCACCGGCCACCGCATCGGCCCTGGCGTCGATCGGGTCGCCGACTTGTACCGGACGTGCTGGATCAGTGATATCCCACAGAAGGATCCTTCCATCCAACCCCAGTTCCGTGAGCAGGCGGCCGGTCTGATCGAAGATCACGTCGACATCGCCGCCCATGGTGTCCCGCAGCGGGTCGCCGAGCCGACGCGGATGTGCGAGATCCTTCATGTCCCAGAGCTGTATGGTCTTGTCCGTGCTGCTCGTGACCAGGACTCGTGCGGCGGGCGAGTATGCGAGCCTACCGACCATCACTCTGGTGGGTGCCATGCCGGCCAACGACGGTTCATCGGGATTCGTGAGGTCCCATAACGCGGCATTCCCGCCGTTCCAGCCGAGGGCGAGTAGGCGGCCATCGGTAAATGTCAGTCCTGTTATCTGACGGTCGCGCAAGCCGCGTCCGATCCGGCGCGGCGTTTCCCGCTTGCTGATGTCCCACACCAGTGAGTTCTTGTCGGAGCCCGCGGCGAGGCGATTGCCGTCAGGTGTGAACACGATCGCCCGCACGATTCCGCCGAGCCCGGTCAGAGGTGGTCCGAGACGACGAGGATGGGCGCGATCGCTGATGTCCCACAGCGATACCGTCCGGTCCGGCCCGCCTGTGGCCACCGTCTTGCCGTCAGCGGACAAGGCGACCGCCGACAGTCGGTGATCGTTCCTCGAGAAATCGACGTGCTCGGCATTCCAGGTGGCGAGTCGGAGCGGGACTCGCGAGTTCGAGATATCCCAGAGGTCGACGTTGCCGTTGGCGCCGCCGATCGCCATCAAGTCACCGACTGTGGTGACACAGCAGGGTGGCCTCTTCCTATCGAAACTTCCGTACAACGACGGACCGGCAGGCTTGGGCTGAACGCGAAATTCGCTGTCCCACAGCGTGACGCGACCATCCCGAGCACCGGTGGCAACTCGGCCGGTGCTGGCGACCCCTACGGCGCTGACATCGCTCGGCTGGCCGACCCACGCCCCGCGCCACTGTCGCGGGTTTGCTGGATCGTCGAGATCGTAAAGGTATGCCGCGTTGCCATACGCTACGGCGAGTCGACCCGTCGCCGGTGCGAATGCGAAATGGCGGGTCGCTCGCATAGCCGCACCCAGCTGTTGCGGGCGGGTGGGATCGCCCACGTCCCAGCGGGTGAGCCCGGCGAGGTCCAGATAAACCGCCAAGATTCCCCCGCCTGGTGAGAAGGCAAGTGCGTCGGGGCCGAGTGGCGATCGTCCGGGCAGTTGGGCTTCGATTCTCCCGATCTGGTGTGGTGTGCCGAGGTCCGAAACGTCCCATAGGAATACACCTCCGGGAACACCGGTGGCGAGTGTCCGCCGATCGGGCGAAATCGCGACCGCATCGGCGTGTTGTTCCTGCGGCGCCAGCGTTACCGCTCGCGGCGGACCAGTGAAGTCCCACAGCCGCGTCGGCTGGGTCCAGCCGAAAGTGACCCCGAAGGCCCCACCGGAGTCCAGCACCATTTGTGTCTTCTCATCGATGTCCGGCAGCAGGCGTTTGCCGACCAGCCGATGGCTCGGATCGCTGGCATCCCACTCCAGCACGCCTTCCAGGCCGTTTCCGTCGAAGGTGTGATCGTGCGAGACCATACCGAGTCTGGCGTTCCTGGCATCGATATCGATCCCCGCACCGGTCAGTAGTCGGCGTCCGTCCGGTGAAAACACAGGCTCCGCGAGGGTACTCGGGCCGGTCAACGGATCGCCGTACCGGCGCGGTCCGCGCGGATCTGTGAGATCCCACAGCGCGATGACGCCGTCATAGGTCTGTACCGCGAGCATGTGACCGTCCGGGGAGAACACGGTATGGCTCACCTCTCGTCCGTTGCCGTCGAGCGTTCCGCCGTAGTAGGTGGTGGCGAGCCAGTCCACAAGCCAGTTGCGGGTTTCGACACTTGGGTGAATAGTGTCGGCCGCCAGCGCGAGACGGATCGAGGTGCGCGGTTCGGCTTGAAACAGGCCTTGCGCATCCGTGAGCAGCGCGCGTGCGACAGTTGTGCGTTGCTGGTCGACAGCCTTGCGCTGCTGGATCACCGCGATTGTCGCGGCGACCAGCGCCGCGACGAGCAGAGTGGACAGCACGGCCGTCGCGCGCCCACGCCGGAAGCGATCTCTGCGATAGCTACGCTCGAGAAATTCCTTCGCGCTGGAGCTGAGGTCGACACGGTTGGTCGCCAGTCGACGTAGGCGCGGTGGCCACGTGCGCAGATTCGGCCTCCGTTGGACGCGCATGCGTGCGCCGGTGTCGTCCATCGCCGACTCCAGTCGTCCACGCTCCCAGAGCCTGGTCGCCGCGCGGTCCTGCTTCCAGTCAGCGGCGGCTTCCTCGATCGCGCGGCGGGCGCGCAGCGCCTTGCCCTCCTTCTCGATCGCGTCTCGCAGTAGCGGCCAGTGTTGCAGAAACGCTTCGTGTGCCGCCGAGACGACGATTCGTCTGTCTTCTTCATCGATGGTGAGCAGTCGTTGCGTGACGAACGCGTCGACGACCGTGGCGTCGGTTTCGGTCAGCTCGTCGCGCGGTATCCGGGCGCGGGTGGGCACGCCCCGTTCGTCGACGGTCACCAGGCGCAGCATCACGTCGATGATCTGGTTGTCGGTGAGGGTGGTGGCCGCGCGGGCTTCCGCCAGCGCCACTTCGGCCTGACGTACCAGCGCGCCTCGTACACCGCCGGTTTCGTCGTAGCGTTGTAATGAGAGCGTCCCACCGCGGTGCACACCGTCGGCCAGTCGCTCCAGTGCGAATGCCAGCAAGGGCAGCGCCTCACCGCTGTCGGTGTCGGCGAGCAGCTCGGTGACGAGGCCGTCGTCGATGCGGAAACCGGCCACCCGCGCAGGTCGTTCGATGGCCTCGCGAAGTCCGCCTTTCCGCAGTGGGCGCAAAGGATACGTTTCGGTCGACAATGAGCTCATCGCAGGATCGACGATCATTTGGTCGAGGAATTCCGTCCGCAAGGTGGCCAGCACTTGCACGGGCCCGCCGATCGCCGGGGCGAGCAGTTCGGTGAACTCCGCGCGCTGCGCGGGCTCGGCGCGTCGGAACAATTCCTCGAATTGGTCGACCACCAACAGCAGTTTGCGCCGGCGGCTCGACTCGTCCGCGATCAATATCTCATCCGAGACTTCTCGCAAGCCGTCTTTCGCCAGGCGGTCGCGCACCGATGACAGTTGCCAGTCGAGTCCGGTCCGTCGTCTGGCGATCGCCAGCGTCCGGGCAAGCGCACCCACAGGGTCCACGCCGGGCGTCATCGGTTCCATTGGCAGCCAGTAATTTTCCTCCGCGATCAACGGGATGACACCGGCGCGCACCAGGGAGGATTTGCCGCATCCTGATGGTCCGATGACCAGCAAGACCGAGGGGGTGGATCGGAAGGCGGGGGCGCGCAATCGCTCAGCGATCGCGCTCGCCTCCCGTGCGCGCCCGAAGAAGACCCGGTGCTGGGCGGTCTCGAACGACGCCAAGCCGGGGTACGGCGACTGGTCGTCCGGCCAGCCCGATCCTCCGCCCGCGTCCAGCGCGCGCAACGATCGCGCCAGTCCAGCCCGCGCCGCGTCGGCATCGGCCACGGCGTCGGGCTGCTGGATCGATTTCAGCAGCGGATGTGTCGCGCCCGCCGCCGCACGCACTGGAAGCAATCTGCTGCCGAGGGTTTTCGCGATGCCGATTTCGATTGCGCACCAGGTAGATCGAAGGTAGGTCGGGGTGATGACGCAGACCACCGCGTCGGCCCATCGCAAACGCTCGTAGAGCCGCTGCTCCCATTCCTCCCCTGCGGCAAGGCCGTCGACCGGATGCTGGTCCAGGAACACCTCGTGCCGCTCCGCGACCAGCCAACCGTGGATCTCGTCGGCCCACGCCCGGTCTGTGCCGGCGTGGCTGATGAATACCCGGGCCACCACTCCTCCAGCGATCGCCATACCGTCGTCCCGGCGAAAGCCGGACGCAGACACAAAGCCGAGTGCTGGAACAACGCTACCGGTCCAGCCGAGCCGCACAGCGGTTTTACCGGTTCGTCACCGGATCCGATCAGCGCACCCTTCGGGCCCGCGACAAGAGCGAAGCGAGTCGACCTCCCTCAGACGAAACCGGGCGGCGGGCTGAATCCGCCGAACTCCTGCTCGATCAACTCCGCGAACCGCAACGTGGTGTGGTCTTCGAGATAGGGGCCGATGATCTGCATGCCGTAGGGCAGCCCCTCGGGCGAGCGCCCGATCGGCGTTGCGGTAGACGGTAGCCCGAGCAGTGTCGCGATACTCGCCCACACCAGGTGGTAGTTATAGGGGTGCGTGGTGCCGTCGATATCGATAGTGCGAGTGTCCATGTCCGAATGGTCATGCGGGAAGGCAGGCGTCGGCGTGATCGGGCACAGCACCACGTCGAATTCGTCGAACAGGCGTCGCCACTGGTCGGCCAGGACCATACGGACACGGTCCGCCCTGATCCAGTCGCCGTGGCCGGCCACGAACGCGCGGCGGATGACATCCTCCGGACGGTCGGAGTTCGGCGGAATGTCGGCAACGGCGGCTTGGAGCGCTCGGTAGGTATCGACCGGCGCATCCGCGCCGAACTGCGACATCAGCAGTGTCAGATAGGTGTTCGCCGTCAATGTGAGGTCGGGCAGCAGCGCGCTGTGCCGGGCGACCGCGGCACCAGCCTTTTCGAGCCCTCGAGCGATCCGGTCGAACCCGTCGCGGATGACGGTCGACGTCGGCAACAACGGATGAGTGTCGATGACCAGCACCCGGAAGTCGTCGAACTCGGCGCTGCGCGGCGGTGGCAGCGCGAGCTTGTATGCGACCGCCTCCACCTCGTCGGGACCGGCGAGCAACAGGGTCGCCAACGTCAGGTCGGCGGCACTGCGCGTCATGGGCCCGACCACGGCGAGGTCTTGCGGGGCCGGCAGCGCAGGCGTCCGAGGCGGCGTATTCCCCCGACCCGGCAGCAGCGTCCGTGACGGCTTGTGGGCGTATATGCCGCAGAAATGCGCTGGTACCCGCAGCGAGCCGCCGATGTCGGAGCCGAGTGCCAGCGAGACATACCCTGCCGCGAGTGCGGCGGACGAGCCGCCCGAGGAGCCGCCGGGCGAGCGTGTCAGGTCCCACGGGTTGTTGGTGGTGCCATAGATGTCGTTGTAGGACTGCCAGTCGTGCAGGGCGCGCGGCACATTGGTCTTGCCGATGACAACACCGCCCACACCCTTCACCCGCGTCACCAACGCCGCGTCCTCGGCAGGCTGCCAATCCTTCGCATCGGGAAATCCCCACGTCGTGGGCAGACCCGCGACATTGAACGATTCCTTCACCGCCACCGGCACGCCCAGTAACGGTGCGTACTCACCGCGCGCCAGCGCCGCGTCCGCCTGCTTCGCTGCGGCGCGGGCGCGGTCGAAATCCCGCACCACGATGGCGTTGATCTTGTCGTCGAACTTTTCGATCCGCGCGATGGTCAGCTCGAGCAGTTCGGTGGCCGAGATGGTTTTCGTCCGCAGCGCGGCCACCTGATCACGGAGAGTCGCGAACTCCAGTCCGGACATGCTGTCTCCTTTTCACCCCTAGGGTTCGCGCTCGGTGGTTCCTCACCGAAGTTCAGCCGGGACTCGCTGTACCGGATCGGATTCTATACATGCTTCGGCGAGGTTCGAAAATCGTTCCGACAGAAGGTGATTCATGCACGATGCAGGCTACATCGGGCAACTTTTGCCCAACAGGACGCAAAATCGAAAAACCACGAATCAAGATGGCAATGGTCCACACGGCGCAGCCAGACCCGCCATCTCGGGGGCATGACAGTGACCATCGCGGGCACTCCTACGACGGGACTACGCAAGGACGTCGTGCTGAGCACGGCGGGTGAGCCACGCATCCAATGACCAGCGGCCGGGCCCTGCCCAGATCAGGAAGATCAACCCGAGCAACATCGCGACATCGGTGCGCGCGTCGTGGACCATTCCCCAGAAGCCTTCCACTCCCTGGAACCCGCCCGGGCGCAGCTCACGCAACTTGGTGAAGACGATCGCCAAGCTGATATCCACCAGCAACGGCAGCGCGGCGAAGCGGGTCAGCAGTCCGATGACGATCAAGACGCCGCAGACGATTTCGATGACACCGTCGAAGTTCGCGAAGAACGTCGGTGCGGGGATGCCGATCTTCTCGAACCGGCCCGGCCCCAGTTTGTCCGGATACAGGTACTTCTGAATCCCCTCACTGAGGAACACCAGCCCCACCGCCAACCGGATACAGATCACTGCCGCCGGGCCGTCCGCGCCGAGGATGCGCGGCCACGACCACCGATCCGTCGCCGCCATCGGCACTCGCCTCCCGATATCACATGGTCCGCCGACGAGCAGCACCGTGGCGGCTACCGCCGCGTACGTCGAAGTTACACCGCCCTGTGCCCGATCTCGGTCATCACGGGTGGACGACCATGACCGGGCACGAGGCATGCTGTACCAGAGTGTTCGCGGTGGAACCGAGCAACATGCCCGCGAAACCGCCCCGTCCGCGACTGCCAACGACCAGCAACTGCGCCACGTTCGACCAGGACAGCAGGTGCGACGCCGGCGCGGAAACCTCGACTTTCCGTGCGACGCGAACCTCGGGGAACTTCTCCTGCCACCCCGCGACACGCTCGGCGAGAACCGCCCGCTCGATGTTGTCGAGTTCGGCCTCGGCCCGGTGGGCGTGACCGGCGAAGCGCCCGGAGTCCCAGTCGCTCCACACATGGACAGCGACGAGTTCGACATCGCGTTCGGCCGCTTCCGTGAAGGCTGCCTCGATAGCCGCGTCGCCGACGGGGCTACCGTCCACGCCGACCACCACCGGGCCGGATGTGTGGACCGCGCCGTCGGCATCAGGGTCGGGGCGCACGACGACCACGGCGCCGCGCGCGTGGGCGGTCACGGCCAGCAGCGTGGAGCCCAGATGGGTGAACGTCCCCGCGTTTCCGGTCGCACCGAGCACGACCGCGTACGCCTCCGCGCTGTGCTCGATCAGCAATTGCTTCCCGGTATCGGTGGTCGCGCGAGACGAGATACGCAACTCGGGTGCGACCGATCGGGCCACGCGTTCGGCCCGGGCGACCACATCCTGTCCCTGTTGCCGGATGACGTCGAGGACCGAGGGAATCACGACCTCGTAGTCGCCGAGTACCCAGTCGTTGCCCACCGCGTCCATGCCGTGAAGGATCTCGAGTTCGCGTCCGCGATCGGCCGCGAACCGCGCCGCCCACCGGAGGGCGGTCCACGACCCGTCCGAACCATCCACGCCGACAACGATTTTCGCCGTGGCGAGGTGATGCGGGTCGTCGAATCGCTGCTCTGTCATGGGGACCTCCCGAGCCTGTGGTCGCGTAGCACCCAGCCGGGCGCCGACCTCAACGGTATGAGCCGCGGCACAGGCTCGAATGCGGCTGATCGTCCCCGGGAGAAGTGACCAAAGACCACTCGAGCGAGGCAGGCCGGTCCTCTGGACCGTCGCCGCTGGGCCCGATGCCGTCGGCAATCGCGATTCGGGACCTTGGTCCCTCGCGGCGCATCTCCCGGTTGACCAGACTGGACGATCCGCGGCGCGTCGTCTCCGACCACCTCGACCTCGATGACGCCGCGCTGGCCACGATGTGCGAACGCGCGGTCCGGAACTACGATCCGCGCATATCCTGCTCGGCCCACTTCCTGGGCCGCGACATGGTGTGCGCCGATGACCGCGCCGTGGGCCGTGGCCGTCGGCGTGGGCAAAAAATACCGCGGAGACGACGGGAGCCGTCGTAGTCGCGGTGGATGTGGTGCGCCTCGAGCCGGGCGTCGGTCTGTCCGGGGTTCCGGTAGAAACGGCGCGTAAACAACGGATATGGCGTAACACCCTGGTGGGAGCGAGTTTTCGCGTTCTGGGTGCGGGTGTGCGTGGTTGACGCTCGGCTTGGCTGCCGATGATGTTGGTCGGCGCGGGTGGAGGTTGAGGGTTCGTGGCGACGCGGGTGTTCGCGGACGAGGAGTTGGAGCGTCTGCGGGGGTTCCCGGAGATCAGTCGCGAGGAGTTGTTCCGGTATTTCACGTTGACTCCGGCAGATCTGGCGTTTGTTGACCCGGGCCGGGGCCGGGGTCCGGCGGATCGGTTGGGTCTGGCGATTGCGTTGTGCACGTTGCCGTGGCTGGGCTTCGTGCCGGATCGGGTGGTGACTGCGCCGCCGGTGGCGGTGGCACGACTGGCCGAGCAGTTGAAGGTGGATGCGACCCATATCGGTTCCTACGGCCGGCGGGCGCAGACCCGGCCGGATGAGTCGGTGTCCTCGATCGCGCGGCTGCTGGGGATATCGCGGACCACGCTCTATAAGTACCTTCCGGAACTGACCGCGAAGAACCAACCGCGGCACCGCGCCGCGGATCCCGGTCCGAGCCCCACCATGTCGCCGACCTGGGGTTCGCGCTTACCGCGGGACTCGCGCAAACCCCTCTGGTGTCACTTATAGGACTTGTGCATAACTGCTGTGTGGCGTGGTCTAGGCTGCTGTCCGCTCGACGGATCTTTTCCACCACCTACCGACACCGAAAGGCGCACATAGTGGTTCGTGGAAGACTTTTCGCTTCGATACTCGCGTTGACCGCCGCTGTACTGGTCAATGTGGCCGGGCCGGCCAGCGCAACGACCAGCATATGGATCGGGAGAGCGTTCCCAGACGCACACGGCGACTACAGCTGGTGGGTCGTCGCCGAGATCACCTACGTCTGCGAACCCGGCCAGGCCAACGCCCTGTGGGTCAAGGTCGAGTCCGAACGGTTCAAAAGCCCGGAAGGCCGACCCGTCCGTATGAAAGACGAGGCCCTGGATCGGGTGACCTGTGACGGCGAATCTCGGCAGACGAAGGTCAGGGTGCCATTGGGCTACGACTACGGCGAGGGCCCGAATCGCGCAGATGCTCACGACGGCGACGGCATTGAACTCATGACGTATTACTACGATGACCGTGCGGTCGAGATCACCGCCGCGTTCGCCTACCTGCCGCCTGACGCCGAGGACATGAGCCAGGTCGAGATCCAGAAGGACACCACCGAGAACCGGACCCTGACTCTGACTCAGGAATAGTCCTCGGCCCGCAGCGGTCCGCACCGGACCGCTGCGCAGCGTGCGAGCCTGGAACGTGAGAACCGGCCAGATACTCTGGCCGGTTCTCGTTGTGCCATCGAGTGCGAACCACAGGCACACATCCATGTACGGGTGCAGGCCTCGTGCGCCCAGGAGCCGGTACGCGGCGGCGACACCGTCACCGCCGGCGCCCGTGTTCACCTCCAGCACCCCCCTGGTCCCAGGGGTAGTATCTGCGAGTCCGGCGCGAGCCTGCTCGAACTCATGGCGAAGTCCGGCACCGCAAGGCCGAGAACCTGCGCCGCTACTTCAAACCGTCCCCCAAGCCATGCGCGAGCTGACCTCGATCCTGAGGCCGGGAGCCGACCGCCGCCGCTGAGCAGCAGCTTCGCCATATCCGTTGGTTTTTCGACGGTTACTACCGGGACCCCTGTCCGAGCCCGTCGCGGCAGCCGTCCCACGCGCGGCGGAGGCGGTTGTGCGGGAAGCGCGACGAACCGAACAGAGGTGACCTGGTTCTAGCGGGACGCGGGACCGACCGCGCAGTCAGACACCACGGCTCGCGGAGTTCAGGGAGTCGATGGCCGCCTGCAGTTTGGCGGCAGCCCGAGTGGCGATGGGTTGCAACGCCGGTTCGTTCGACACCTGAACCATCAGTCGCGGATTCATCGCTTCCACGATGACCTCACTGTCGGAGTCGGGGTTGCGGCGCACGACGACATTACAGGGCAGCAGGAGCCCGATCTGCCGATCGATGCCGACCGCTTCGTGCGCCAGGGGCGGATTGCAGGCCCCGAGGATGAGGTAATCCTCCATGTGCGCGTCGAGTTTGGCTTCGAGTGTGGCTCGCACGTCGATCTCGGTCAGAACGCCGAATCCCTGCTCGCTCAGAGCGGCCCGGGTCCGGTCGACGGCATCGCCGAAATCGGTGTGCAAAGTGGTGGACAGTCCCAGGTTCATCATGCGGTCCTTCCGTGCGGAGCGATCGTAGTCAGGCCAGAGCGAGGAACAGCTTCTCCAGCTCTTCGACGGTCATCGGCTGCTGACCGTCGCCGGAGCTCCCGCTCAGGCATTCGCGTAATCCGGTCGCGACGATCTTGAATCCGGCGCGGTCGAGCGCGCGAGAGACTGCGGCGAGCTGGGTGACCACGTCTTTGCAGTCCCGGCCCTGCTCGATCATGGCGATGACGCCGGCGAATTGACCGTGTGCGCGCCGCAGCCTGTTGAGTGTTTCGGTGATAGCGGTTTCGTCGCCGACCATGGGTGCGCCCTTTCTCTTTCAGTGCCAGTTCATAATACCCCTAGGGGTATCCATCGGATCGTCGTGATGCATACCCCCTTGCGTATAGTGATTGATGTGTAATATACCCCCTTGGGTATTGGAGCCTAGCGATAGGAGGATCTCGTGGCCGATATCGCCCTGTATGTGGACCCTGTATGCCCATTCGCCTGAGTGGCCGCACAGTGGCTGCTCGACAGCGCTGCCGACGAGCATGTGGTGACCTTGCGGCAGATGAGTCTGGCCGTGCCGTGGACAAGAAACGTCTCATGATCGGCGGCAACGACCTCACCCAGCTGATGCACGGCGTGGACCGCGACTCCGCCACCTGCGCCGAGCTGTTCGACGAATCCGATCCCGCCTCGACGCGATCGGCAGGATCGTCGAGACGGCGCGACGGCTGAAGATCACCGCTTCGCTGTGTGAGCAGGCCCCTCGACACGCCCCGAATTCGCCGAACACCTGGTACGGATGGGCATCACCTCGATCTCGGTGACGCCGGACGCGGTGCCCGCGGCCCGTCGGGCGATCGCCGCCGCCGAACGGCGCGTGCTGCTCGAGCAGGCGCTCTCGGTGCGAAACGACGCCCGCGTCAGCTCTGACGCACCACGATGACGGGGCACTCCGACGTATGCAGCAACGCCGCGCTGGTGGAACCGAGCAGCATGCCGGTGAACCCGCCGCGGCCGTGGCTACCCACCACGAGCAATTGGGCCTCGTCCGATTGATCGACGAGAGAACGAACCGGCCGGTCACGCACCAGCACACGCCGCACCGGCACCTCCGGGTAGCGCTCGCCGAATCCGGCGAGATTCTCGGCGAGCAACGCGTCCTCCCGTTCCCCCACCGCATCCCAGCCGGGCACGAGATCGATACCGCTCGAATCGCTCCACGCGTGCAGCGCGATCAGCCCGACCTTACGTCGCGCGGCCTCCTCGAAGGCGACTTCGATAGCGGGCACGCTGTTGTCGGTTCCGTCCACCCCGACCAGCACGGGCTTTCCCGCGGAGAAGGCGTCGGTCGCCGAAGTCGAGCGCACGACCGCGACCGGGCAGTGTGCGTGCCGCGTCATCGCCGTGCTCACCGATCCGAGCAACTCGCGCCGATACGCACCGAGCCCGCGGCTGCCGACGACAAGCATTCTCGCGTGCTCGGACCGGGCCAGTAGGTCCGGGATTATCGGCTCGAGCGTCGACTCGGTACTGATCGCCAGCGCCTCCCCCGTTGCCGTGGTCCTGGCGACGCGGGCAGCCTCGGTGAGCACCCGTTCCCCGTCCTTGCGCAGCCATTCGATATCGGATTCGGTCAGTGTTGCGCCGAGGCCGAACCCGGGCGGCACAGCGACGGACGTCACGATGTGCAGTCGGGAACGATGCAGGGCGGCGTCGGCCGCGGCCCACGCCGCAGCGTGATACGAGCTGGCCGAACCATCGACGGCGACGACGATCGGCCGATCCGGCGGTTCCACGTGCGCGGTCGAGTTCTCCGTCATGGCGCTCTCCTCGATCCCAGGTCCGTCATTCCATGTCCGTTCCGATCGGTCCGCTCAGACGCCGCCATTCGGCCGCCAAGCGAGCGCCACGCATTCGGTCGAGCAACCGTGCGGTAGATGAAGCCGAAACCATCGCACCGAAACACATTCCGACAAAGGTGACCGAGCCGAGCGCGACTCCGGCCCACAGCGCGTCCGAGTACGGCCGCGGCGGTGTGGTTGTCTTCCCGGCCGAATCGAACCACACCGTGACGTGGCTGCCGGGTTCCGCCGCGCCGGGGACCGGGACGGTCGCGCTGCCTTCGCGGCCGTCCCGGCTCCACCGCACCGGCGCTTGGAACCGTGCCCGTGCGTCGTCCTGTCCAGCGACTGTCAGCACCGGTTCCGGTGCGCCTGCCACAGTCGCCGTCACGGCCACCTTGGCGGAGTTCTCCACCCGGATCCGCTGCGCAGCCTTCGTGCTGCCTGCCGTGCCCGCGACGACGGCGAGCGGCACGGCGATCAGCACTGCCATCGCGGCGAACAGCCGCACCAGTGCCTCCCACCGGTCCGAAGCGCGCATCAGTGGATTGCCGTTCCACGGCCGGCATCGCCACAGGCGAACCGTCCGCGACGGATACCGCGCCACCTTGGATCACCCCTCCGGGGCACGCCTCGTCATGAACCCGAACGATCCAGCGGATGCACCACCTCGTCGAGCGGGCGGCGCGGCGTGGGCGGGACCGGATCCGCGCTCGGAACCGCCCAACCGATCCGCACGATCATCTGCGGATGCGCGCTGTCGTCGAGAACGTGGGCACGGATGCGTTCCCTGGTGTCGGCCAACTCCATCGGCTCCGTCAATGGGCAAGTGGCCAGCCCGAGCGACGTGGCGGTCAACAGCACCGCGCTCGTGGCCTCACCGGCCCGCAGCTGGGACAACCGATCGTCACTGCTGGTGCTCAGCAGGATCATCCGGTCGGCGGCATCGATGTCACGCACCACCGCCTGCGGCAATCCCGGGTTCGAGAACGGACGCACCGTGGGGTCGGCCTCGGTCGACACCGCGTTGCGCGCCGGCACCCCTTGCGGCGCCGCGTGCCTGCCGCTCCACTGGGCGAGTTCGGCGCCGTACGAGACGTCACGGGCGTGCTGCCAGGCCGCCTGTTCGAACGCTCGCAGCAGCTGGGTCCGCGCCGGTTCGGCCTCGACATCGCGCACGAGCACTCCGGTCGCCACCCCGGCGGCGACAATGGCCTCGATATACGCGGGCGGCACCTCCCACGAGCTGAAGCGGCGGCGATCCGTGCTGCGTTTGCCGATGGCGCGCGCCAACTCGACGTGCTCGGGCGTGCATGTGGTCGGACGGAATTCCACGACGGCGAGATGCTCGGGCGCGGCAGGGTTCGGTAGCCGATGGATCACCGACTCCCACCCCTCCGCACGAGCGGCGACGCGCAGATGATGCAACGCCGCACCACAACTCAGCAGCAGGTCACGTCCGTCAGGGTCCGTGTGCGGGAGTCTTCGGCTCTCGTCGGCGTACAGGTGGACGGTCTCGCGCCCCAGCCGCCACCGCCAGGGCTGGGTGTTGTGCACCGATGGCGCACGAGATGCCAACGCCAACGCGGATCGAAGTGTCTCGGAATCGGGGTGTGTTCTCGGCATCGCTTGCCTCTCATCGAGATTCGTCCGGCAGGCGCGAAACCCGGAGCCGCGGCCTCGCCACCGTCCAGGACGAACTCTGAGCCGGTCCGGCAAGTGGCCTCGGTGACCAGGAACCGGTAGGCCCGCTTTCGCCTGGATTCAGCATCGCGCGAACCAGTGGCGCAGGTGACGGCCGAAGGTCACCGAACAACGGGCACTCTGGCACGTCACCGGCTACCCAGAACCTGGGCGTGCGGCGTCGTGGGCCTACCACTCAGCACTGAAGAGGACCTATGTCCTTACGCGCGACTGCCAACGTCCATCGCCGCATCGATGCGCCGCGGACCATACTCGGTAGTGCGCGGCTCACCTAGGTCGAGCGCATCGTGCGCCCTCCGGCAGCGCCGAGGAGGACCGATCATGCGGGAATTCGGACTGCCGGCTCTGTACCAGGTGCCCGCCGAGGCGAACCTCACCGACTTGATCGAACGTAACGCCGAGCGGTACCCCGATCTGACCGTCATCTCCCGCAAGGTAGGCGGCCGCTGGCAGGATGTGACCGCCGCCCAGTTCCGCGCCGCGGCGTGGGCGACGGCGAAAGGACTGATCGCCAACGGCATCCAGGCAGGCGATCGCGTGGCCATCATGTCCCGCACGCGGTACGAGTGGACGTTGCTGGACTTCGCGATCTGGTACGCGGGCGCGATTTCGGTCCCCGTCTATGAAACTTCTTCGTCCGAACAAGTGCAGTGGATCGTGTCCGACTCCGGCGCGTCCGCCATCGTCACAGAGACCGATCACCACACGGCCGTGGTCGCCGCAGTACGCGACCAATTGCCGAAATTGACGCACAGCTGGCAGATCGAGGCCGACGCCACAGCGAACCTGACGGCGGAGGGCGCACGGATCAGCGACGCCACCGTCGTGGAGCGCCGGGCCGCCGTAGCGGCCGACGTGCCTGCGACGATCGTGTACACCTCCGGTACCACCGGCCGCCCGAAAGGGTGTCAGCTGACCCACGGCAACTTCCTCGCCGAACTCGGCAACATCACCGCCCGGATGCCGACGCTGTTCCGCACCGGAGAGTCCTCGGTGCTGTTGTTCCTGCCGCTGGCACATGTGCTCGGCCGAATCGCCGAAGTCGCGGCGGCCTACGTCCCGGTCGACATCGCGAACGTCAGCGATGTCAAAGATGTCACCGCCGAACTCGGCGCATTCCGGCCGACGTTGATCCTGGGCGTGCCACGAGTCTTCGAGAAGGTGTACAACACCGCACGCGCTCGAGCGGAACTCGCCCACCGCGAGCGCGTCTTCGATCTGGCAGCCACGACCGCCATCGACCACGGCCGGGCCCGGGGCGCCGGGCACATACCGCTCCCGCTGCGGATCCGGCATGCGCTGTTCGACCGGCTGGTCTACCGGCGGCTGCGCGCCGCGCTGGGCGGCCGCGCCACGCACGCCATATCCGGCGGAGCGCCGCTCGGCGAACGCCTCGGCAATTTCTACCGTGGAGTGGGATTCACCGTGTTGGAGGGCTACGGGCTGACCGAGACATGCGCGGCCGCCACGTTCAATCCGGACGACCGGCCGAAGATAGGCACGGTCGGCCAACCGCTCCCGGGCTCCTCGATCCGGATCGATGAGGACGGCGAGATCCTGCTGCGCGGACCGAACGTGTTCACCGGGTATTGGAACAATCCGCGTGCCACCGCCGAGTCGTTCCGCGACGGTTGGTTCGCCACAGGCGACCTCGGCACTCTCGATGACGACGGGTACCTCACCATCATCGGGCGCAAGAAGGAGATCATCGTGACCGCCGCCGGTAAGAACGTGGCTCCCGCGGTGATCGAAGACCGCATCCGCGCCCACGCCATCATCGGTGAGGTGATCGTCGTAGGCGACGGCAAACCGTTCGTCGGTTGCCTGGTGACCATCGACGATGAGCACTTTCCCCTGTGGAAACAGCTGCATGACAAACCCCAGGACGCCAGTGTCGACGATCTCGCCGCGGACCCCGATCTACTGGCCGCTGTCCAGGCCGCTGTCGACGACGGCAACCGAGCCGTGTCCCGCGCCGAGGCCGTCCGCAAATTCCGCCTGCTGCACACCCAGCTGACCGAGGACAGCGGATATGTCACCCCATCGTTGAAGCTCAAACGCAACCTCGTACTCCGCGACTTCGCCGCAGAGGTCAGCGCGATATACAGCGAGTGATCGCGGACTGACGCAACACCCGCTCCAACTTCTCGCCAGAGGTAAACTTTGGTTTGCTCGTAGGTGTCCAAATGGTGAACGCAACGGAGTGACCCATGAAGATTTCCGAAGGCGTGGTGGACATGATCGCCCGGACGGCCGGCGCGACGACGGCCGCGGCAGGCGCCGTGGGCGGCGCCGCTGTCAACGGTGTGATCGGCGGCATCCAAGGGGCCGCGATCGGCGTGAAGAAGGGGCTCGGCAGCGGCAGCCACTCGACACCGGCGGCAGCACTGACTTTGGTGGCGATCGGTGCCACGGGCCTGGTGGACTGGCCGGTGCTGCTGGGTGTCGGCGGCGCTACCTTGGTGGTTCAGAAGCTCGGGCAGCGATCGGGCAGGCTGCCGCCGCCCGAGGCCGGCGATCGCGCCGGGCGCCCCGAGCCGCACGCGCAGAGCGGCCAGTCCGCCCGTCGAGACGACGAGCGTGCGATTCCCGCGCCGGAGAGCGCGGGCCGGACGCAGCGCTCGCCGAGCATGCATTAGTCGTCGCACGTGGACCTGCGGTACGCCCCGGTGGGTCGGCGGCAGGCGTTGTCGACCGCTGTCGCCGACATGCCCCGTGGCTGTTCGCCGCGGGCGGTCGGCAACGGAGTGATCAGTCGACGATCTCGACGACCCCGAGGCGCCACAGCACTGCGTACAGCTCACGCAACGGCACGGCCAGAACCTGCGTCAGCGCGCCCGTCAGCTGATCCGAGCCGCCGCCTGCACCATTTGTCATCACACTGGACACCGTGCGGATGCCAGGCATCGACCTATCCAACACACTCTTACCGGAAGGTAAAAAATGGCCGAAAAATCGCATACCGGCCACCGGAATGCCGTAGATCGCGTGCTGGCCGCGCAGGGTTTCGCGGTGGAACTGCCGGTAGTGGGCCGGGTCCGCATCCCTCGACCCGAACAGTTGGCGTACTACGGTGCACTCGGCGCGCTGGCTGCGGCGGAGATCATCGAATGGCCCGTTGCGGTGGTCCTCGCGGCCGGTCACTGGCTGGCGCAGGACCAGCACAATCGCGTCGCTCACCAAATCGGCGAAGCCCTCGAAGAGGCCTAGATCCAGCGCTCGGGCCCGGGGCTGTCCGGTCGAGCGTGGCGTACGGCACTAACGTGGCCCGGCGGCTTCGGCTATGAGTGTGTTGGCCCTCGACCCCGGATTCTCCTTGAAGGCCGAGAGCGCAGGAAGAGGGCGCCAATCGGCGTCGAAGAGGGCGTGGGCGCGAAAGTAGTCGACGGACCGCTCGACGCTGTCGTCGATGAAACATGCTCCCCACCAGAACAGTCCGCATCCTGTCGACAGGTCTCCAATGGTTCGCAGAGCGGATCTGAGGTATTCGTGCTGCCCGCGCGCGTCGAAGGAGAACTCCCGCTCGATGTCGGTGTAGGTACGGTCGTTCCCCGCGATCGGTCTGAAGGGATACGCAGTCTCGCCGATCAACACGCTCTTGTGCGGTCGCGATGCGCAGAGGGATTCGATTCGGCGCAGCCGCGAAATCGTAGCGTCGTGATGTGCCAGTGGATAGAACGACAGCGACACGGCGTCGTAGTCGACGTCGAAATGGTCCGCGTACCGCAACCACCACTCGGCGCCCTCGACGTCGGCGCCGCGGTCGAGATGAACAGAGATGAGGGTGGAATCGGCGGTTTCCCGCACGCCCATCGTCGCCGCGCGCAAGAGTTCGGACAGAATCACCCATTGATCGGCTGAATTCCAGTCGCTCTCGACGCTGTCTTCCGGGTGTAGCCGCGCGCCGCTGCGTGGATCCTGGCCCGGCTCCGCCCACAACATCCCGTTGGTGATTTCGTTGCCGACTTGCACCATGGCCGGCTGGATGTCATGACGGCGGAACTCGGTGAGGGTGTGTGCGGTGTAGCGGCGAACTTCCTCGATCAGCGTCCGGATCGGCAGCGATGCCCACGCCCGTGGCTTGCACTGTTTACCCGGATCCGCCCAGGTGTCGGAATAGTGCAGAGTGAGACATATCGCGAGTCCGGCGGATCGAGCGGCCTGAGCCAAGCCGATGGCGTGCTCGAGGTTCATCGGCGAGTTGTCGTCGACCCATACGCTCAGGCGAACGCTGTTCACTCCGTGGTCGGCGAGTGTCGTCGCGACCTCGTACGCGCGCCCACCCGGGCAGTGCGACAAGTCGACTCCGTGAAAGAAGTCGGTGACGTGCCGGGATGGTCGTCGTGCGGCGAAATCGCCAGTGTGCCGGGCCGACTCGGCTCGAATGTTCGTGTAGCCGCCCGATCCGTATCCTCCGTCGGCGAAGTCCAGCCCGAGAAGCAGCCGACAGTAGAATCTGGCTCTGGGATGGCGGCTGTTCCCGATACTGGATTCCGCTCCGGTATGGCGTACGACATCGGGAACGAGGCGGTAGGCGTCGAGCCGCACATGCGCCGCGGCCGGATTGATGGGCAGTTTCCAGAAGTAAGGGAACGCATCGTGTCGCTGTACGGACTCCGCATGGGCGTACATCTGGAAGTCGAGCGGATCCTTGAGTGGAGTCATGATCTGCAGGAGTTTGACCGCACCCGCGAGTCCGACGAGATACCCCTCGGTACCGGCCCCGCCGATCAGGTCAGCGTAGGAGAACCTGCCGCTGGTCGAACGAATCCGGCCCGGTGTGGCCCTGCTGCTCAGAAAGACGAGATCACAGTCCGGAGGGAGTCCCCACTCGTCGACGTCGTGGGGTAGCGGAGAGATCAGCTCGGCGTCGTCCTCGAGCACGATCGCCCACGGAATCCTGTGGTCGACGATATGGCGCCAGAGCCTGATATGACTGATCCCGCAGGCAGCCTCCAGCGACGCCCAGCGGCCGAAGTCCTGGACAACTTCGCCCTGCTCCGGATGATCGAAATCCAGCGTCCGCCCGTCGGTGGCAGGCCACCGCTCGAAGAGCATCCCGTGGCGCGCCAGATTCTCGGAGATCACGGTCAGTCGCTCGGTGTCACGATCGAGATTGACGACAAATGTTCGCATACATTCCCCCGGCAAACTTGCGCGCGCTTCCGGTGCAGCGTGCTTCCTGGTCCGCTTCCCGGGCGAACCATCCTTCGATGCGGCCGACGCCGTGTCGATCCAAAGGGACGGTCCGCCGGATACTTACGGAGACCAACGATAATTTCGGTGCTCCAAGGCGGATATACGAAGAACTTCGTATATCGTTCTCAGCTCGAGCCGATCTCCGGGAACCGGTGCTGCACAATGCTGGAATGGACGCTGTGCCAGGGGGAGACGCCAAACGCATCCACGATCTCGCATTGCAGATCATCACCGAGAAGGAGCCGGTGCGGGTCTGGCCGCTGCTGATGGAACGCTTGACCGCCGATCTACCGTGCGACTTGGCGGTTCTCATCGACCTGAACTGGCGGGCAGGAACCGGCCATGCGCTCACCGGATCGCCGGACTGGCTACACGAGGCACCGCTCGACGCACTGATCCACGCGCATATGCGGTCTCACCCCCTGCTTCGGCATTATGCGCTGACGCGAGACAAAACCCCGCTGACGATGGATGAGGTAGCCGACGATCGCTGGTGGAAGGGTGAGGCATACCGGGCAGGAAAGGATGCCATCGGCATCGACCGCCAGCTGGCGTTGCCGTTGAGTTCCGAACCCGGCCGGATCCGCGGCGTCATCATGAGCCGCAGCGGTGGCGGGTTCAGCGACCGGGATCTCGAATACGCCGTGCTCGCCAGGTCGCTGCTCGACACGGTCGAAGCGCACGAGGCGGCAGCCTTCGCACACCACACGATGCGCGCGGATCCCGCGGAGTACAAGATCACTCCCCGGGAGTCGGCGGTGCTCGCGCTCCTGTGCGACGGCCTTACCGCGCATGCCATCGGCACCCGACTCGGGATCAAGGCGGCGACGGTGACGAAACATACCGAGAACCTCTACCGCAAGCTCGGTGTGCACGATCGCATCGCAGCGCTGCGAAAGGCCCAAGCCCTCAACCTTATTCCCCCTACGCCGGGACAGCAGCGATAGCGGTAGGACACCCTTCGAAGGCCGTCGCGGCCATACGGGTCACTTTCTCTCGCGGTGCTCGGACGGCTGTGGGGAGCCTCCCTCGGGACCGGGAGCTGAATTGCCCGGTAGGCTGAAACAGATTTCAGTGTGTGTGGAAACTTGGTCGCACGCAGTCGGGAAGTGCGGAACCGGCAGAGGAGACGGTGGAACATGGTGGCACGAGCGGGGCGGGGGCCTCGGGGCGAACGTGGCGCGCAGGCGGACCGCATCCTCGCAACGGCGCGTAAGTCCTTCGCCGAGCGAGGTTACAGCGGAACCTCGTTGCGAGCCGTGGCGAAGGCAGCCGAAGTGGACCCCACCCTGGTGAACTACTACTTCTCCAACAAGATGGGACTGCTGAAGGCGGCGCTGGAGCCGCCGGAATCCTTTGGTGCGGCAATCGGGGAGGCCGCTCGAGTGCCACTGGAGGAGCGCGGACGAGCCTTTGTCGAGGCGGCGCTGCGCATGTGGGACGATCCGGCCACCTCGGAGATTCTGCGGTCGATCATCCTCGCCGCGAGTCACGAGCCCTTCGCCATGGAGCGCCTCCGCGCCGTCTTCTCCGATCTTGTCTTGCAGGTGGTGTCGGCGAGCCTTCCCGACGACGAGGCCGGCCTGCGGGCGGACTTGGTGGCCACTCAGATCGTGGGACTGGCCATGACGCGTTACGTCTGGGCCCTCGACAGCATCGCCGATCTGCACACGGAGCAGGTCGTCCGCCTGATCGGGCCGACCGTGCAGCACTACCTCACCGGTCCCCTGGGCGTGGATGTTTCGGAGACCGTCTGAGCGGCGGATGACCCCGCAGGGATGAGTCGGTCGGCGCCGCGGTCGAGTACGCCGGCGGCCGCACCATGCTCATCACCGTTCGCCCCGCCGAGCGCGGCGCGCGGGCCGCCGACGCCAGATATTTCAGCATGTATGGAAATTGCTCTTGCCTGTAGCGGGGCGCCGGGCGTACCGTGAGCCCGTTAATTTCTGTATATGTGGAAATGAGGATGCCGTGGCTCGGGTAAGAGCAGCCGGTGCGGAGCCCGGTCAGCGTCAGTTGAACGGACCGCAGACCACAGGTCGCGAGTATCGCGACCTGTCCCCCGTTCTCCACGGGACGACCCGCGAGAACAATGTGCCTGTCCTGGTCCGTGACGGCACCAGGCTGCTGGCCGACATTCACCGCCCCGACGCCGACGGGAGATTTCCCGCGCTCATCGCGGCGGCGCCCTATCCCCGCCAACTCCAGGACCTCGGCGCCCCCGCGGCGGTCATCGAGGCAGGCACCACCGACTTCTGGGTTCCACGCGGCTACGCCCATGTCATCGCCAACCTTCGTGGCACTGTGGGCTCGGACGGCACCTACACCTTTTTCGACGAGCAGGAGCGCCAGGACCTGTTCGACCTGGTCGAGTGGGTCGCCGGGCAGCCGTGGTGCGACGGCAACGTGGGCATGATCGGCATCAGCTACTACGCCATGACCCAGATGGCGGCGGCCACCCAGCGCCCACCTCATCTCGAGGCCCTGTTCCCGTTCAATGTCACGGTTCAGGCCTGGGAAGCCTCTTACCACAACGGCCTGTTGAGCCAGGCTTTCATCACCCCGTGGTTCCGTGCGCTAGGGGTCCTGTCCGCCCACGGCGACTCTCTCTACCGCAAGGGCCTGTCCCGCCTCCTGCGCAGAATTCTCGCGATTCCCGCCGTCCACCGCCGGTTCAGGCACACCGACGGCGTCCAGGCGACTCTCGGCCTGCGGTTGGTGAGCCGCTTCCGCCACGATGCCCACCCATGGGAGGCCCTGTTGAACGCGGTGGCCACCGAACATCCCACCCGGGATGCGTGGTGGGACGACCGCGACCTGACCGAACTGCTGTCCCGCGTCGACATCCCCGTCTACCTCGGCGGCGAGTGGTCCAACGTCCCCCTGCATCTACCCGGCCTCTTCCAAGCCTGGAAGGCCCTCGCCCACAACCCGCACGTGCGCATGACCATGCTCGGGGAGCACAGCTTGCCCTGGCCATGGGAGAGCATGCACATCGAGGCCCTCGCCTGGTTCGACCACTGGCTCAAGGGGCGGGACACCGGCATTCTCGAAGGCCCCGCCATCCGCTACTGGCTGCCCGGGGCCGAACGGTGGCTCACCGCCGACTCCTGGCCCCCGCCTGCGACGCACATGGCCTTGTCGCTCAACTCCGACGGCTCCCTCACCGGCGACGAGCAACCGGGCGAGCGCAGCTACGCCACGGACGGCGCGAACGCCATGCCCGCAGAACTGAGTTGGACCAGCGATCCCCTTCTCGGCGACCTCGACATGGTCGGTCACCCCGAGCTACGGCTCACCGCCACCAGCAGTGCGGCCGACACGGGATGGATCCTGCTCCTGCAAGACGTCGGACCGGACGGCAAAGCCATCGACGTCACCCAAGGCTGGCTGCGAGCCGGCATGCGCTATGTCGACGAGGACGCGAGCGCGACGGGCAGGCCCGTCCTCCCGATGAGGACGTGGGAGCCCGTCCCTGCGGGGGAGCCGGTCGACTACCGCATCCCGCTGGTGGCCAACGCCCGCCGATTCCGCCGCGGGCACCGCATCCGGCTCATCCTCACAAGCGACGACAGCCGCGAGGACTTCCGCCCCATGCTGCTGTTCAGTCACGCCCCCGTCGGCAGCCCGAGCATCAATACGGTGCACTCCAGATCACGTCTGCTCCTGCCGATCCTGGAAGGAGAGTGAACAGGGCGCCCGACAATTCGCCCCGCGCTCCCCTCGTCTACGACCGGACTCGGCAAGAGCACACCTGTCCCGGGTGGCATCTCGAGCCACCCATATCGCCTGCGGCTGGCGGCCCCGGACCTGAAGGCAGGCCCCCGCCGAACCGCTGAACGGAGCCGTCGACATCGGCGAGATCCAGATCGTCGGCGTCAGCCCCACCCCGAACCGCGGGGCTGCATTCGAGCCTCATATGAGGCAGACAGCACTCAGCTATGCCCACCGCCCTGACATCCAGGGACCAATTCTCGACATCGACAACAGGAGATCGCCATGACCGCAACAACCATCCTCGCAGCTTTGCTCGCGATCGTTCTGCTAGGGGCCGGTACAACCATGACCCTGGCCGTCAGCTTCCAACGCGACACCGCGGCGCACCTCGGATTCAGCGTCAACGCCTTCCGCGGTATCGGGGCCTTGGAGTTGCTCGGTGCGATCGGAGTACTTCTGGGGCTGACGATCCCCGCCGTCGGCGCCCTCGCCGCAGTGGGCATCGTGGCGCTGATGGTCGGCGCCGCTATCGGCCACCTCCGCGTTCGCGACCGGTTCGCGCAGCTGATCCCAGCGATAGCGATCGCTGCCGTCGCGGTCGCGTATCTGATTTTGGTTGGGCAACAGGCAGTTTCGTGAGGCGCGTACCCGACGCTGGACTACGAGCGGACCGTCGCGGCCGTTCGACGTGACGCAGCGCCCGCACTCCACCGCCATTGCGCACGGGCTCCGGAGTAGCGAGCCTGTCGAGCGGCCCGGCTTGACATCCGCCGCAAAAGTGTGTGCACTTTAGCGAGTTCTTGATTCCTAAGGGGTTTTCATGTCGTCGCGCCAGTGGTGTCTAGTCCAGTTCGTCGGGAGCAACCGAGCGCAGCCGAGTGTCGGCGTGCTCGCCGACGGCGAAGTCGGCCGGGCGCCGGAGCCGCTATCGGGTCTCACTTTGTTGGAAGTTCTCGATCGGTGGGCCGAGTTCACGCCCCTGCTCCGGAACTTCCAGCCCTCGGCGCTCGAGGTCATACCGGATGTCGAACTCGTCGCACCTCTCACCTACCCCCGCAAGGTCATCTGTGCCGGGGCGAACTACTACGGACACGCGGAGGAGATGGGCACGCACCGTCCGGATCCGGACGGTGAGCCCTTCTTCTTCCTCAAGCCACCCACCACGACGGTCCTGGGCGCGCACGACGACGTGCGTCTGCCGGAACGCGCCGACGTGGACTGGGAGGTCGAGTTGGCCGTCGTCATCGGCGCGGGCGGTCACGATATCGATGAGCGCGCGGCCCTCGATCACGTGGCGGGCTACACGGTCGCCAACGACCTGTCCGCTCGGGGACTTTTCCCGAGGAAAGACGCGGTCCTCGCACCATTCGGCTGGGACTGGTTTCAGCACAAGGCATTCGACGGGTCGTGCCCATTGGGGCCCGGACTCGTGCCCAGCTGGCAAATCGGCGATCCGCACGACCTCACGCTTCGGCTGACGGTCAACGGGGAGATCAAGCAGGAAGCGTCCACCGCCGACATGGTGATCACGGTGCCGCGGTTGATCGCCGCCGCGAGCCGCGTGCTGACCCTCGAGCCGGGTGACGTCATCCTGACCGGTACGCCGGCCGGTGTCGGCCTGCCGCGCAAGACTTTCCTCAACGCCGGCGACCTGGTCGTCAGCGAGATCGACGGCCTCGGTCGACTCGAGAACAGAATGGTCGCGGCATGACCGGGAGCGTCCATCGTCGATGAGGGCAGGGACCATGCCATCCCACGAGTCGATCTCTTCGGCCGAGAACGTGCTCACGCTCCTCGTCGCTCTGCGCGAGAACGGTAGGTTGCGCGTGGCCGACGCCGCGGAACTGCTCGCGGTGACGCCTCCCACCGCACACCGGCTGTTGTCCATCCTCAAGCGGCACCGGTTCGCCGAACAGGACCGCAAACGCGCCTACCTGCCGGGACCACGGCTGACGCAATTCCGGTGGGGCGCCGAGCCACCACACGACCTCGGCGTCCTCGGCCATCCCTATCTGGCCGACCTTTCGCGGCGGTCGGGCTGTACGACTTTCCTGGTGACTCTGGAGGGCAACGGCTGCCGGTTCATCGACGGCGTCGAGAGCAGCCGTGCCCACCGCGTCCGGAGTCGTGTCGGGCACTTGCTGCCCGCACACACCACATCGGGCGGCAAGGTGCTCCTGGCCCAGCTTCCCGACAGCGAACTGGTCGCGCTCTACCCCGACCGCCACGTCCGAATGCGTGATGGTTCGACGCGTGAGCTCGTCGCGCTCCGTCGTGAACTCGGTGTCGTCCGCAGGCAGGGTTATGCCCTCTGCCTGGAGACGAACGAGCAGTGCGTGAACGCCGTCGGCGTCCCGGTCACCACCCGGCCCGGCATGGTCATCGCCGCGGTCGTGTTGGCGTGCCCTTCGGCGGGCTCCAGCCGCAGGCACCTCGTCGACCTCGTACCCGACGTCCGGGCGACCGCGTCCGCGATCGCCGAGAACTTCGCCTGAGAGTCGGGGCTCGCCTCGCGCTGGTCACTCCAGCGTTGACGCACTCCCCCGGCCGCAGTCCTATCGGCTGACCGACCGCGGCCAGGCCTTGCGCCCCGCCATGAACCCGGCGGTCCGGACCGGCCCATAGTCGGTCGCGGCGGTGCGGTCGGCACCGGTCGGCGGCGCCTCCGGTGACGACCGCGACACGCCCTGGTCACGTCGCCTTGGTCACGCGAAAACCGGGGCCACGTCGAAGAAGACACGATAGCTATCGATCAGGCCGCTGTCACCGACAGTCCAGATCGACACCACCGGGATGGAGACCTCTCGGCCATCTTTACGCGTATAGGTGACAACCAGCTCGACGATGGTGTCGTTGCCCACGACCCACTCGTGGACGATCTCGTGGTGCATCCCACTGAGCATGCCGAAGAAGCCGACAGTGCCCGCCTCGACCGCCTCGCGGCCCTCGAGAACGGGGCCGTTGCCGAAGGTGGTCTTGCCATCATGGGCGAAAAGTCCCGCAAAGGCCTTCGAGTCGAGAGTGTCGACCGCGTGGAACACGGCGGCGGTCAAAGCGCTGGTCATAATTGGATCCTTTCGAGATGAACTGCATACACCTTGACCCGATCCAGTCACGTCCGGCCATCTCCCTGAGCACAAATTCCGCTTTGCGGAATGAACTCCCCGAAGCGTCGATTTTCGCCCCGCGCTTGGCGCTCAGGCTAAAAAGTGCATACAGTTATCCGGTGAGCTTTTCTACCACCCAACCCATCGAAGTCCAGGTTTCCGACGCGGCGCGCGCCATGGCCACCATGGGGCTGGTCGACGCGTTCGGGCATGTATCCGCCAGGGAGTTCGGCCACATGGTGATCACACCTGCCGCGGATCTCGAGACCGTCGAGGCGTCGAACTGCATCCGTGTCCTGTTGAACGCGACGTCTTTGCCACCCGGATGCCCGGCAGAGGCGTGGGCCCATTTGGCCCTCTACAACCGTTTCCCGGCGACCGGAGCGATCGCGCGGGCCCAGCCGGCGGCATCGCTGGCTGTCGGCATGCTCGCCGACCGCATCGCCCCGACCCACGGCCAGGCGTGCTGGCTGGGCGATTCCGTACCGGTGTACCCCTCCGCGCTACTGGTCCGCGAAGCCGACCGCGGCCTGCGACTCGCCGAGGCGATCGGCGCGTCGGACGCGCTCATTCTGCGCGGCAACGGCGCGATCACGATGGCAGCCGACCCCGCCACCGCAGTCGCCACCATGTCGGTGCTTGCCGCCGCGTGCACCGTCTGGCTCGAGACGAGGGACGCACCAGTCGCCGCCATGTCGGCGGAAGAGATTCGCTCATGGCAAGCCGTCAAACACGAGCTACTGCCCAGACTGGGGGCACACCTGCTGCGCAAAGCGGCGACGACGCGCGCCGCCCGATGATCCCACGCGCGTATGCCACCCAAGGCTCGACGCCGCTGAACTCCGTCGCCATGCCGACCGGACTGGATCAGGTTGCGGTGGAAGCGAATTCGGGCGTGTGCGTACCCCGACCAGGCGCACGGCCCCGCGCCGGAACGCGGGGCTCGTCGCCCACGGTCCGGACGTCAGCTTATGGGCAGCGTGACGGACGCTTCTCCACCGGCGACCCGACGGATGGCCGCGAGCGTTGCGCCGACCGCCGCTATGTACTGCGTCGTCATTTCCTCGGCGTACGCCGCCTCCTCGGGAGAACCACTCGGTAAGCCTTCGAGCACCAGCGCGAAGCTGAACCGGAGGAACAGCTCCCCCTCGTCTTCCTCGATGTCGTTGACGATCGTGCCGAGGACCGGCCCCGAGATGCGCGTGAAAATCACCCGCTGCTGCGGCTGGAGGCTGACTCGCTCGGAATAGCGGTCGCCGAACAGCTCGATCTCGCGCTCGAACGTCACGTCATCGAGGCGAGCGGTGACGAGGCAGTGGGACATGGCCGGCACGAAGGGCAGCGCGTTGTCGGCCTTCATGACCAGGCCCTGCCACACGGCGGTCCGATCGAGCGTCGGCTCGCCGGTCTCGTTGACCGGGAGGCGGTGAGTGACGTAGATCATTTGGTGACGTCCTGTGCGAGTGCGTTCTGGGCGGAGATCTGGTCGTGCACGCTGGCTATATCGAGTTCTCCCCAACCGTCGGCCAAGGCCTGGTCGAAGACCGCTTTGGCCGCCTCGAACACCGGCCGATGCTCGCCGACCTCGTGCAGGTGCGCCTCGATCTGGTCGAGGATCTCGTGCAGCGTCGCGATGGGCCCGGGAGCGGGCAGCCATGAGCGTTGCGCCATCACGGGACCTCGCTGCTCGAGCAGCGCCGAGCCCGCGATGGACGTCTCCAGGGCGCACTGGACCATCTCGAGGTCCAAGTTGTCGCGGCGGGCCAGCGCGATCGCTTCCGCGGCCGCGACCGTATGGGTCGCCACCAGCATGGAGGAGATGTACTTCAGGTGGGTGCCGGTCCCGAAGTCACCGGTTCTGACCCAGGGCCCCGAGATGGCGTCCAAGACGTCGGCGACTCGATCGATCGCCTCCGCCGCTCCGGAGGCGAAGATCCTGGCCAGCCGCGGGCCGACCATTCCGGGGCTGCCGCTGATCGGACAGTCGAGCATGGTGGCCCCGACATGCTGGAGCTGACGCATCAATGCGAGCTTGCGCGTCACCGGAATCGTGCTCATCTCGAGGTGGATCGCTCCGGGGCGCATCGTCGACAGCGTGCCCTCGGGTCCGCTGACCACGCGCTCGACGTCATCCGCGGTCGGCAGGATCGACACGATGACCTCGCACGAGGTGGCCAGTTCCGCCGGCGACGACGCGACGGTGCCGCCCGCGGCCTCGAGCTCGGGACACTCGATGCTGCGCCGGTACCCCACGACGTCGAACCCCCGGGCCAGCAAGTTCTCAGCGATCGGCAGGCCCATCTTGCCCAGTCCGATGACTCCGATAATTCTCACACTGGTCACGTCCTCACGGGTTTTCGCGCGGGGAGGGGACGCCTTCGTCGACGCCACGACTCCGAAATACTGTATGCAGTTTACGCGGCCGACATCCGAAAGAGAAGGAATATGTATACACATCGCTTACGCTAGGGGTATGAGTCGCAAAGTGCTCGTCCCGCACATCACCAGGGTGGAACTACCCGAGGCACGCCAAGCTATCCCGTATGTACACGCCTACCTGCGCGAAAGGATTCTCGACGGCACGCTGCGGCCTGGGACGAAGCTCTCTCAGGTGTCGCTGGCCGAGCAGCTCGGTGTCAGTCGCACGCCGTTGCGCGAGGTGCTGCGGATGCTGCAGGAGGAGGGCCTGGTCCAAATCGAACCGAACCAGCGCACCCGCGTCTCCATGCTCGACCCGCGTGAACTCGACGAGATCTATGCCAGCCGAGTCGTGCTCGAGTCGCTGGCCGTCGCCATGACAGTGGACAGCTTCGACGACGCCGCCCGAGATCACGCGACCGAGCAACTGGCGGCCATGCGGGTGGCCGCGGAGGAAGGTGAGACCGAGCGCTGGTTCGTCATCCACTCGGCGTTCCACCGCACGATCACCTGCGGCGCCGGTGACACCATGCAGAAGCAGTTGCGTCAACTGGCCGACCGGTGTGTCCGGTACATCCGGATCTACCAGGGTGGCGAGCCCAACAGCTGGCACAAGGCCGGCGATCATGAACACGCACAGATTCTGTCCGCGCTGGTGGAGGGCGCCAAGGCCACGGCCCAAGCCCGCATGGCGAGTCACTTGGCCCACACCGCTTTCAAAGTATTGAGCGACACCTCGCCCGACTACCAGCCGACCGCTGTGCCATTGGCCCTGGAGATGGTCGGCGTTCCGGACTGACGGGTGAGCAACCGCCGTGAAGCCAATGATCTTCGCGATGAGGTCGAGACCCGGCTCGCGCCCGTGACACCGGCAGCCCGCGCGGCGGTTGCGTAGTCACCCCGCGTCACCACTGCCGATGCTGAAGTGGTGACGCGGGGCAGCGGGGTCAGGACAGGGTGGTGACCTCCAGGTCGCCGTCGGCGTACTGGGCGCGTAGCCGCTTCTTGTCGAACTTGCCCACACTGGTCTTGGGGACCTCGGCGATGAACGTCCACCGTTCGGGCAGCTGCCATTTGGCGAACTTGTCGGCCAAGAAC
>NZ_JBJZOK010000028.1:0-109992 GCF_047200615.1 Nocardia sichangensis | reverse complement strand
AGAAAAGAGGTACGCCCCGAAACTAACGCGCGGCCCCGGCCGGGATCTTGTCGCGCGCCGGCTTGCGCGGCGCTGCCCGCACCGTGCTGATCAACTCGCGGATCGCGATGCCCCCTCTGGCCACCGGCGCGGCGACACGTCCCTCGGGATCGATCAGCACGGCGGACGGCGTACCGCGCACCCGGTAACGCAGGGCCGCCTCGTTGCCCTGCTGCACGAGCGAGGGAATGTCCTCCAACCCGTGCTCGGCTCCCCACGCGGCCTGCTCGGCGGCATCGCCGTTGCCGACCGCGACGATCGCGAGGGCGTCACCGGTTCGCGCACGCCAGCGGGGCAGTTCCCGTGCCAGCGCCGCGCACAGCTCGCAGCCGGGGTGCACGAAGACCAGCAGCACCGACCTCGCCGAGGCCAAGAGATCCTCGAGCGTGGTCTTCGTTCCCTCGGGGCCGAACAGTTCGAACTCCGGCGCCACCGCACCGACGGGCAAGCCCTCAGCACCCAGCGTGGACAACGCCTGCTCGTCCACTCGGCGGCGCAGGACACGCAGCTGGCCGGTCAACCAGGCCAGCACCGCGACCACTGCGGCGACAACCGCGCAGCCGACCGCGTTGTCGGCGGGCAGGCCCATCGGAACGCGCGGATGTGTCTGCGCGCCGATGCCGACAACCACGGCGAGCGCCGCGAGAAGAGCATTGCGCACCAGCGTCCTCGGTCCGATCGGCGCCGCGCTCGCAGCACCGAAACAGGAACAGGAAGGATGCTCGCCTCGCCGCAGCAAGCGCGTGATCGCCACGGTGAACACGCCGAGCAGCAGCAGCGCCGCCAGCGCCGCCGGGCCGCAAACCCATGGAAACAGCACACCGACCGCGATCATCGCCTCGGCGATCGGCAACCCCCAGGCCACCGCGGGCACCCAGCGCAGCGGCACCCCGAAATCGCTCACCGCCTGCCGTGCCGCGCCGCGATCCGTCAGCTTGCCCCAGGCCGACAGCGCGAAGACGACAGTCAGTCCCAGCCGCGAAACCCACACCCCGTATTCGATCAGCATGAGCGCACCCTCCCACATTCATGCACTTCGAACATGAATGTCGGGCGAGTGTCCTCAGGACTGCGACCGAGTCGCGATGGCGACGGCGACCAACGTCAGCACACAGCCGACGATCGCGGTGGCGGACAAGCCCGCGCTGGTCGGCGTGAGCACGTCGAGGACAACGGAGGCCAGCAACTGTCCCGCCACCGAGGTGAGCCCGAGCAGCAGCACGCCGATCCACCGCACCGCCATGGCGGCGAGGGCGATGAAGGCGACGCCGATGAAACCGCCGGTGTAGAGCCAAGGCTCGGTCGGGAATGCGGCCGGGCCGCCCGAAGTCGCGATGACCACGGCCTCGATGACGAGCAGCCCGGCCAGGCCGACGCAGAAATTGACCATCGCCGCCGACATGGCTCCGCCGACCGCGCCCACCTTGCCGTTCACCGCTTGCTGCCAGGCCAGGCCGATGCCCGCCAGCGCGGGCAGCGCGATCAACAACACGGTCGGCGTGCCGCGCAGCGCGTCGGGCACGGAGAGACCACCGGTAGCGCGGTGGTGCCCGAATCCGGCTACCAGCACCGCCGCCACCCCGAGCGCCGCACCCACGAGACGCACCACGGTGACGGGCGTCCGCCCACTCGGACCGAGCCCGAGCCGGTCGACGGCCAGGCTGCTGAGCAACTGCCCCGCGACGGTCGCGACGGTGAACGCGGTGACGCCGATCGCGGCGACCGTCAGCCCCTGGCACGCGACGAAGAACGCGCCGCACAGCCCGCCGAGCAACTGCCACGGCCGCAGCCCACCCTCGGCCAGAGCCAGCCGCACCCGCCGCCCACCGTCCCGCAGCCGCCCGCTCACCGCGAACGCCACCCCCAACACGACCAGTCCCACCCCGAAACTGATCGTGGCCGCGGCGATCCCATCCTCCAACCGCGCCCCCAACGCGCCATTGATCCGCCCCTGCACCGCCACCCCGGCACCGATCCCGAACCCCGCAAACAGCCCCAACCGCACTCCCGCACGCTACCCAATCGTCGAGCGGCACATCACTGCGGCATTTCGCGAGAAGCGCTCTCGATCGTGTGCCGCCCGTGGTCAGTGGCGGGGTGGGAGCCAGCGGGGAATGAGGGCGGCGATGGCGAGGATGGAGGCGCCGAGGATGGCCAAGAGGGTGGACATGGCGGCGTGGAGGGTCAGGAGGGCGGCGAATCCGAAGACCGCTAGGGCGATCACCTCGCCCAGGAGACCGGAGACCGAGGTGACGGTCGCTCGGGCGGGACCCTCGATGGCGTCTTGGAGGCGGGCGGCCGCGACGATGCCCGCGTTGTAGACGATGCCGTAGGAGATTCCGATCGACGCGAAGCCGAGGGTGGTCAGCAAGTACACCGCGTTCGGACGACCGGTCGCGAGACCGGCTATCAGCGCGCCGCCGAGGAAGAGCACGCCCGCGACACCCACCGCGATCGACATCGTCCGGCCCGACATTCCTTCGGTGCGCCCCGCCAGCACCGACCCGGTCAGCGAACCGAGCACAGTGAGGCCGACCAGCAGTGGCACGACGGCCGTCGATACGCCCGCCTCCTCCGCCAGCAAGGCGAAATACTCGTCGAACGCCGTGATCCCGAACAGCAGCGCCTCCAGCAGCACGCCGTAGCGCACCATCCGCACGCGAAGGGCCTCGCCCACACCGGCCTTCAGCATGGTGAGGTAGCGCGCGAACGTTCCCGATCTCCTCGTGACGTCCGCCTGATCATCCCGAGTCTCGTCATAGCCCTCGATCACCGAGACCGACCCGCGTACATCCGCATTCGAACCCGCGGAGCCGCCCGTCTCACCGGCCACCACGGAAGGTGGCGCGAAAGATGCCGACTCGTCCTCTTCGAGATCATCGACGTTCGCCGCGGACACCGCCTTCGGCGCGGTGGGCAGCGAGAGCGCGACCAGCGTGTGCACGGCGGCCAGACCGACACTGGCCCAGCCGACCAGGGCATAGCCACCGATGAGATACAGCGGCGTCGCGGCGACGATCGCGATGACGACGGCGGTTTCCGCACCGGCCCGGGTGTAACCGAGGATGCGCGGATATGTCGACGACGCACCGCGGGCGGCGAGATCGTCGTACAGCAACGCTTCGAAGGTGCCGGAGGCCAGAGCGCCCGAGGTACCCCACAGCACGAACCCGGCGGCGAAGCCCGTGAAGGAGGGCGCCGCCGTCCACAGCGCGAAGCCCGCCGTCAGCAGAACACCGCTGAGTACGAGCAGTCCGCGCCGCGAAACCGTGTCGGCCCACGCACCGGAGGGCACCTCGAGCAGGAACGAGGTCATCGACCAGATGGCGAACAGTAAGGAGATCTGCCCCGTGCTCATGCCGTGATCGGCGAACAGCAGGGCATACAGCGCGTACAGCGGAATCAGTTCACCGGTGCTCTTGAAGAGCACCGCCCGAACCGTCAGCGAGCGCAGACTGAAAGTACGCGCGCTACCCGTCCGACGGGCGCGCGGCGATCCAGCGAATCAATAGGCGTAGACGAGCAACCGCATGCCGATCAGCATGGCCATCCCTGCCTCGCGGCGTCAAGGGAATTACCGCTCGGGCGCGTCGAAGGGAATCGGCCGCCGCGCGAATCAGGGCAACGGCACCCAGCCGTTCGCCGGAACCGAATCTCCGTCGCCCAGCTCCCGGTCGGTGACACCTTGGCCGATCCGGCCCTTGTTCTCGTTGAGGTCGCTGATCAGCTCCGAGACCGGATGCGAATCGCTGTAGTGATACCCCTGCGCGAGTGCGAAGCCCAGTTCGGTGAGCACGGCGGCCTGATATTCGGTCTCCACGCCCTCGGCGATGACCTGCAGGTCCAGCGCGTTGGAGAGCGCGGCGATCACGCCGAGCAAGGGCGGCGCGGGCGAATCCGAGCGGATCGCGGCGACGAAGGACTGATCGACCTTGAGAATGTCGCTCGGCAGCGTGGCCAGTCGGCTGAGCGAGGAGTATCCCGTGCCGAAGTCGTCGATGGCGATGCGCACGCCACGGTCGCGCAGGGTGTGCAGATTCTCGATCGCGGTCTGGGATTCGGCGGCCAGCTCACTCTCGGTCACTTCGAGCACCAGCTGGTCGGCGGGCCACCCCGTGGCGGCGAGGATGCCCGCCACCCGGTCGGCGTAACCGGTCTCGGCCAGCTCCAGCCCGCTGACGTTCACGTTCAGTGTGAGATCCAGCTGGGCGAAGGTTTCCTGCAATCGGGCGGCGTCCGCGCAGGCCCGGCGCAGCACCAGTTCGTCCAGATCGGCGATGAGGTCGTATTCCTCGGCGACGCGGATCAAGCCCTCGGTGGTGACATCCGGTTGCGCGCTCGACGACCAGCGCAGCAGCGCCTCCACACCGACGGCCTTGCCGCCGCCTTCGGTCAGGCTGACGATCGGCTGGTAGTGCACGTCGAGGGCGCCCCGGTCGATCGCCTCGCGCAGTTCCACCGCCAGCGGCAGCTGCCGCGAGGACTCCAGCACCGTCCGGTTGCGTCCGGCCTGCTTGGCCCGGTATAGGCCGACGTCAGCGCGGCTGACCAGCAGCGACCCCGATTCGCCCGGCTGCCAGGAGGTCACGCCTGCCGAGCAGCCGGTGGTCACAGCGGCGCGCAGCTGTTCGGTGAGCAGGATCGCGGCCTGCTCGGTGGTGTTCGGCAGCAGCAAGGCGAACGCGTCCCCGCCGTAACGCGCCAGGCGCTGATCGGGAGCCAGCAGTTTCGACCAGGTGTCGGCCACTCGCTGCAGAACGGCGTCACCGGCGCGGTGCCCGAGATGGTCGTTGATCTTCTGGAAACGGTCCAGGTCGACCAGCACCAGCGCGAGTCCGTGCCCGGACCTGGTGGCCTGCTGGATCGCGGTGTTCAACGCCCGGTCGAAGCCGCGCCGGTTGAGCAGGCCGGTGAGCACGTCGATGTCGGCTTCGGACGCCATCCTGGTCAGGATCCCGACGACGACGCCGACACCGAAGGTCACGCCGGCCGGGATCAGGCCCGACCACCACGGCAACCCGGGCGTCACCGGCCGCGCGGGCAGCACCCACAGGCACAGCGCCAAGGCGAACGCGATATGGGCGGCGGCCTGCGACCAGGCGAAGAACAGGGCGGCGTCGCACGCGATGAAGACGTAGAACGCCGCGAGGCTGATCGCGCCCACCGTGTTCGGGAACGAATGCACCGCGATCGTCACCAACACCGTCGCGATCGCGACATAGACGTGATGGATCGAATGCGGCAGCCGCGGGCCCCATGCGAGCAGCGTGAGACCGAGCACCAGCGCCACCGCTGCCGCCCCGCCTACCAGCGGACGATTACCCTCTTCACCAGGGGCGATGGCGGTGATCAGCAGACCGAGCACCCCGCCCATGACGTAGAACGCCCCGGTGGTCCGAGCCATGACCATAGCCGTCGCCAACGCAGACGCGGCCCGCACCCGGGTTCGGGTATCGCCGCGAGACCCGATTCCTCGCACGACGAATAGCCTAGACATAAGGAATCCCCCTGGTTGCCACATCCCGGGAATACGGCATGGCGAACCAGTAGCTATTTACCTGAACGTCATTCGTCCGTTGTCAATTCGTCGGTCGGAGCACGTCGGTACCGACGAACGGGACCAGGGCGGACGGCACCCGGACCGACCCGTCGGCTTGCTGGTGGTTCTCCAGAATGGCCACGATCCAGCGGGTGGTGGCGAGCGTGCCGTTCAAGGTCGCGGCGATCTGCGGCCTTCCGTTCTCGTCTCGATAGCGGACGGCCAGCCGCCGCGCCTGGTAGGTGGTGCAGTTGGAGGTCGAGGTGAGCTCCCGGTAGGTCTGCTGCGTGGGCACCCACGCCTCGCAGTCGAACTTGCGCGCGGCGGAGCTGCCGAGATCACCGGCCGCGACGTCGATCACCCGGTAGGGCACCTCGATCGCCGCGAGCATCTCCTGTTCCCAGGCGAGCAGACGCTGATGTTCGGCGTCGGCCTGGTCGGGCGTGGTGAAGACGAACATCTCCACCTTGTCGAACTGGTGCACCCGGATGATGCCGCGGGTGTCCTTGCCGTAGCTGCCCGCCTCCCGGCGGAAACACGACGACCAGCCCGCATAGCGCTTGGGGCCGTCGCTCAAGTCGAGGATCTCGTCCGAGTGGTAACCCGCCAGCGGCACCTCCGAGGTGCCGACCAAGTAGAGGTCGTCGTCGGCGAGGTGGTAGACCTCCGCCGCGTGCTGGCCGAGGAACCCCGTGCCCGCCATGACCTCCGGGCGTACCAGCACCGGCGGAATCATCATGGTGAAGCCGTTGGCCACCGCCTTCTGCGCGGCCAGCTGCAGCATTCCCAGCTGGAGCAGCGCGCCGTAGCCGGTCAGGAAGTAGAACCGGGCGCCGGAGACCTTCGCGCCGCGCTCCATGTCGATCAGGCCGAGCGACTCGCCGAGCTCCAGGTGGTCCTTCGGCTCGAAGTCGAACTCCCGTGGCGTGCCGACCGTTTGCAGCACGACGAAATCGGCCTCGCCACCCGCGGGCGCGCCGTCCTGCACCACATTGGAGATGGCGCGGTGCGCGGTGTCCAGATCCACGTCTGCGGCGTGCTGGGCGGCCTCGGCCTCTTTGACCTTGACCGACATCTCCGACGCCTGCGCCAGCAGCGCGGACCGCTCGTCCTTGCTCGCCTTACCGATCAGCTTGCCCATCGCCTTGTGCTCGGCGCGCAGGTTGTCCGCGGTGGCCACCGCGGCGCGCCGCGCCGCGTCCGCCTCGAGCAGCGCGTCGACGAGAACGGGGTCTTCGCCGCGGGCGCGCTGCGAGGCGCGGACCGCGTCCGGGTTGTCCCGCAGGAATCGGAGGTCGATCATGGGCCACCAGCCTAGTAGTCGGTGTGTTGCGCTTTCACGCCGATATCCCAGGATGCGGACCATCCACCCCGGATCGCGCGCATAGTGGGTTTGTGGGCACCCCATTCGACGAGACGGCCATCGACAACGCGCTGGCCGATCTCGCGGCGGGCGAGAAAGTGTGGGCCGCGACGTCGCTGCGCCGCCGCCGCGCGCTGCTCGACGAGATCCACGCCAGGACCGGCCGCCTCGCGGAGGACTGGGTGCGCGCGGCGTGCGTCGTCAAGGATCTCGGCGAGCACTCCGCGCTGGTCGGTGAGGAGTGGATGTCCGGGCCGCTCACGCTGCTGCAAGCCACGGCCGCGCTGTCGGCGACCCTGGCCGCGCTGGAGACCGGGCGAAGCCCGCTGGCGGGCATCACGCTGCGGGAGGCGCCGGGCGGGCGGCTGGCGGTGCCGGTATTCCCGTTCGGCGTCTACGATCGCTTGCTGCTCAACGGTTTCCGCGGCGAGGTGTGGCTGCGTCCCGGCGTCGACGCCGACGCGGCCCGTCGGCGAGCCGGACTCGCCCAGCTCGATCCCACCGCGACCGGCGGGATCGGCGCCGTGCTCGGCGCGGGCAACATCACCTCGATTCCGCCGCTGGACGCGCTGTACGAGCTGTTCGCGCACAACCGGGTGGTCGCGCTGAAGCTCAACCCGATCACCGACCCGCTGTTCACCGTGTTCGAGATGGTGTTCGAACCGCTGCTGGAGATCGGCGCGCTGCGAATCCTCACCGGCGGCGCGCAGCAGGGCGGCTACCTGGTGCGTCATCCGGACGTCGCGCACGTGCACATGACCGGCAGCGCGCAGACCCACGACGCCATCGTGTGGGGCCCCGGCGCCGAGGGCGCGGAACGCAAGCAGCACAACCGGCCACTGCTGGACAAGCCGATCAGCAGCGAACTGGGCGGCGTCTCGCCGACCATCGTGGTGCCCGGCGACTGGTCCGACGCCGATCTGCGCTACCAGGCCGAGCACGTGGCCACCCAACGGCTGCACAACGGCGGCTACAACTGCGTGGCCGCGCAGGCGGTGGTGATCGGCTCCGAGTGGGACCGCAAGGAAGAGTTCCTCGCCGAACTCCGCCTGGCCATGGAGCGGGCGCCGCAGCGCACGGCCTACTACCCGGGCAGCGACGCGCGGGTCGCCGACGCGCTGGCCTCGTACCCGGAGGCCGAGCGTCTCGGCGCGGGGCGGGTGCTGGTCGGCGGACTGCCGCGCACCGGCTCGCCGCTGCTGCGCACGGAGTACTTCTCCCCCGTGCTCGGCGTGGTGGAGTTGCCCTACACGGGCGGCGAGTTCTTGCAACGCGCGGTGGACTTCGCCAACGCCGAGCTGACCGGCACGCTCGGCGCGAACGTGATCGCCGATCCGACGACCATCCGCAGGCTCGGTGTCGCCTTCGACCGCGCGATCGAACGGCTGCGCTACGGCGCGATCGCGGTGAACAGCTGGACCGGTCTGGCCTTCCTCGCGCCGCGTGCCGCCTGGGGAGCCTTCCCTGGGCACACCCTCGACGACGTGCAGAGCGGTATCGGCGTGGTGCACAACGCCCTGCTGCTCGACGATGTGGAGCGCACCGTGGTGCACGGCCCGTTCCGGCCGGTGCCGCGCTCGCTGCTGGGCGGCGAACTCGCCCTCTCTCCGAAGCCGCCGTGGTTCGTCGGCAACGCCACCGCAGCGACCACCGGGCGCAGGCTCACCGAGTTCTACGCCGACGCCAACCCCGCCCGATTGCCCGGCGTCTTCCTCTCGGCCCTGCGCGGCTGAATCGCTCGTGGCCCGTGCCGCGCCGATCGGGGCAGGTCGTGGCACCGCGGCACCGACACTGCCATGATGGACCGCGATGTCCTCCGAACGCATGTCCCGGTCCCCGCAGGCGCCCAAGCGCGGCGCTTCGTCGCGCGCCGACTCGGTACGGCGCTCGTTCGACTCGGCCAGAGCCGCCCTCGCCGACGGCGAGCTGCGCGATCTGCATCTGTCGGCCCACACCCTGCGCTGGGGCCTGCTCGCGGTGGCCGTCGGCGCCGTGGTGGCGGCCCTGGTGACGCTGTTCGTCACCGGCTTCGACAACGAGAAGGGCCTGGAGGCGCACAATCCCGGCGCTCCGGCGCAGCCGGTGCTGGAGAAGGAGTTCGGCACCGCGGCGAAGGGCGACTGCCTGAGCTGGACCAAGCCGGACCGATCGGACCTGGCCAAGGTGAACTGCTCGAGCAAGCACATGTTCGAGGTCGCGGCCGACATCGACATGAGCAGGTATCCGGGCAAGGAGTTCGGTCCCGGCTCGCGGTTCCCGGACTCGCTGCGCCTGACCGAGTTGAAAGAGGAGCACTGCGTGCCCGCGGTGCAGAAGTACATGTCGGGCCGGTTCGATCCGCGCGGCAAGTACATCGTCGGGCTGATGTATCCGAGCCCGGACGGCTGGCAGCACGGTGACCGCACCCTGCGCTGCGGCCTGCAGATCGCGGCCAGCGTCGGCACCCCGCCGTCGGTCGGCAGCGCCACCGAGCACGATCAGTCCAAGGTGTACGAGGCGGGCGTGTGCCTCGGCATCAACCAGAACCTGCCCACCGATCCGGTGGACTGCGCGCAGCCGCACGCCGTGGAGATCGTCTCCACCGTCGATCTGGCCGCCCACTTCAACGGAGGCCCGCCCGCGAAGGACGACCAGGACAAGTTCGTCGAGGAGGAGTGCACCCGCACGTCGACCGACTACCTGGGCGGACCGGACGTCATCCGGAACAAGACGCTCACGCTGTTCTTCGACTACATCGATGCCCGCAGTTGGATGGCGGGCAGCCGCAAGCTGGACTGCATGATCGGCAAGGGAGCCGATCGGGAGGGCTTCGCGCCGATCACCGGGTCGGCCAAGGGCGAGATCCTGATCAACGCCCAGGCTCCGGTGCCGCCGCCGAACAACGGACGTTCCACGCCCGCACCGCTGCCGGGCGCCGCGCCCCTGCCGCCGCAGCCTCAGCCCAGGTAGCCGAGCGCCGATGCCCGTGACGATGTCCGCCGACCGGTTCGAGGAATTGGTCGGCGACGCACTGGATCTCATCCCGCCCGAGCTGACCCGCGCGATCGACAACGTGGTCGTGCTGATCGAGCCGCGCGATCCGGAGAATCCACACCTGCTCGGTCTGTATCACGGCATCGCCCTCACCGAGCGTGACAGTCATTACGGCGGAGCGCTTCCCGACACCGTGACCATCTACCGCGAGGCGATCCTCGAACACTGCGCCGACGAATCCGAAGTGGTGGAAGAGGTGGCGATCACCGTGATCCACGAGATCGCACACTATTTCGGCATTGACGAAGACCGCCTGCATCAGCTGGGATGGGGATAGTCTGAACCGAGCTGTATTGCGCACCACCAGCGGTGGGTGTGTAATCGGCACGGAGATCGAAAAATTGGGGATTCGATGGAACCGATCGCGTTGCTGTCGCGTCCTATCACTCGAAGGGGGAATTCTCGTGGTTCCGCCCCACAGCCACTAGAAGGAGTCGAGTCATGGTTGGACATGTACTGATCGCACCCGAAGCCATTCTCGCCGCCGCGGCCGAACTCGACCTCGTCGCCGAACGTCTGGCCGCCGCCGCGGCGATCACCGCGCCCGCGACGCACGTGCTGCCCTCCGGGGCGGAGGAAGTCTCCTTCCTCAGCGCGAGCCATTTCAATCAGGGGGCGATGTCGCACGATCGCGCGATCGCGCAGGCGATTCTGGAGTGCCACCACGCCGCGGCGACGCTGCGCATGCAGCTGGCCCAGCATGTCGCGGGCGACGTGGTCCGCGCCGCCGGCATCAGCGCCATCCAGGTGTAGTTCCGCAAGCGAGATCCATCAGCAACGCTTTTAAGCAGGGGAGAAGTCAGACATGGTTGCAGGAGTCACCGGGGTGATCTGGGCGGCGCGCCCGTCGGAGATCAATTCGGCCACACTTCACGCGGGCGCGCACGCGATTCCGATCTCGGCCGCCGCCACCGCATGGGGCGGGCTCACCGCCGCCTGGATCGACGCGACGACGACGGTCGCCAGGGTGATGGCCGAACTCGGCGTCGGAATGCAGGGCATCAACGGCATCGCCGCGCTGGGCAAGCTCACCGGCTTCCTCGGCTGGTCCGAGCAGCAGGGCGTGCAGGCGGCCGCGATGGGCGCCAAGGCCGCGGCGAACGCCACCGCCTACACCGTCGCCGCGCTGGCGATGCCGAGCCCGCCCGAGATCGCGGCCGTCAACACCGCTTTGGCCGCGTCGGCGAACCCGCCCGGCGTGTTGAGCGGTGCGTTCGAAGCCGCCGAAGTCGCCAGGAACGCGATGGACATCCGTGCCGCGCTGGTCATGGAGACCTATGAGGCCGCGACCAGCGCCATGGTCGCCACGCCCGCCGAATTCCTGTTACCGCCGGCGATCGCCAAGGGCGCGGGGACGGCAAGTCCCGAGCAAGCGGCGGACACGACCACCGAGGTCCCGGCCGATCCGATCCAGGCTGCCGTGGCCGCCACCCAGGCATTCCTGAGCAACCCCGGGGTGGCGAGCGCTGCCACCCAGGCCGCTCAGGCCGTCGGCTCGATCGCCACCACCGGTGTCTCCACCGTCGGAAATGTCGCGGGCAGCGCGATCGCGGCCGCCACCACCAGCTCCGCGCCCTCCTTCTCCGGCATGGCTCCCATGGCCATGGGTATCGGTGCGGCAGCCACCGCTACCGGTGCGGCGACGCGTGCCGTGTCGTTCTCCGGTCTCGGATCGGCGGCGGGCATCAGCAGCGGCTCGCTCAAGCTTCCGGAAGGCTGGGGCTCCAACGGCACGATCGGTGGCAGCACGGCTCCGGTGCAGGAGAGCGTCGCGGTCAAGGGCGTCGAGGCGGCGCCGGTCCGGCCCGCCAACACCGGCAACGGCAACCCCTTGCTCGGTAACCAGGCGCGCAGCGACGAGGACGACGAGACCGAACACGACGGCCGGGACTACCTGCGGTCGACGGAGCACTTCAACGACGGCCGCTTCACCGCCGATGGGGTCATCGGCGGTGACCTCACCGGGACGGTTAGGTGACCGTACTCGGTGCGGGCCGCAGCCCGTCGACGCTCGACGCGGTCGTCCTGTCGCTCGACGAAATGCAGTTCCTCGTAGAGAAACTGCAGATCGAGGTTCCCGTCGTCCTGAACGCGAGGGCACGGTACGACAATCTGACCGACCACAAAGCGGCGATGGACGCGGCCGCCGAGTCGCTCGCCCAGCGGGAACTCCTGATCGACGATGTGCTGCATCGTGATCTGGAGAATCGGCTGCGCGCGCTGCACCGGCCCCACTGGATCATCGCGCTGCGGTTGGTCGTCGATGGTTGGGTGAGCCGCTTCTGTCTGGCGAAGGGCGTCGACCTCCCGGTCGTCGCCCTTCGGGGACAGGACTCCTACGTCGTCGACGAGGCTGGAAACGACCTGCCCGGAACGGTTCTCGCGGCACTCGGCTATGCCGAGCCGCTCGAGCTGTACGGCATGAACGCCCCGACCGAAGAGCTGGCCACGATCTTCGGCGACACCGGCGACGCGGCGGCCACCGCGGAACGGCTGGCGAAGGTGGGCAACCCGGCCCAGGACGCGAAGACCTTGGCCGCGGCTCTGGTCGAGATCCACTCGTATGCCGAGATCGTCGGTGTGATCTACGGCGATGGCACCCGAGACGCGGCCGACAACCACATCGCCGTCTTCAACACGCGCGCCGGCCGATTCATCGCGACCGCGAGCAGGTCCGACGACGGCGTGAAGTGGACGTCGCTCAGTAGCGGGACTCCCGCGCGACTGCGCACGGCCGTGCAGGATCTGATCAACTTCCTACCGGAACGCGAAGAGTTCCCGCGGAATCCGAAGCTGTCCTGAAGCACCGAACGAGCGTCGCTAACCCATGGGATCGTCCGAAGTCGGTGCGACCTCGTAGCCGAACGGCGGCGTGAATCGTCCCCACCGAATGCACTCCCACCTGCCGTCCGGCATCGGTACCAGCTCGATGGTCTCGGTGTTGTCCAAGTGGTTGTTCGTGGTGAACGGCGGACGCACATCCGAAAGCGTGCGGCCGACGAGCCGCATGGCCGCACCGTGACTGACTACCATCACGTCTCCGGGCGCGGCAACGTCCGGTGTCAGATATGTATTCCGCAGCTCCTCGATCGCGGGCAGGAACCGATCCAGCACATCCTGAGCGGATTCGCCGCCGGGCACCCGCAGCGTGAGATCGCCCTCATGCCAGGCACGGTAGATCCGCTGGAAGGTCTGGTGCGCCTCCTCGCTGTGTTCTCCCTCCAGGTCGCCGGCCTGTACCTCGTGCAGTCCGTCGAGCACCATGGCGGCGACACCGGTCGCCGCCTCGATGTAGCTCGCGGTCTGGCGCGCGCGCAGCGCCGCCGAGGAGAACAGCACCTGCGGCGGGCGGAGCAGGCCCTCACCGAACGTCTTCGCTTGTGCCGCACCGCGTTCGGTCAGGGGCAACCCGGGAATCCGGGTGTCCAGCAGCTTGGCGACATTGCCCTCGGTCTCGCCGTGCCGGACCAGAATCAACCTCCCGGTCATAGGTCGGCCATCCCCTTTCTCAGCTGGATCAACCACTCCGCGGACGCTTCGTCCGACGGTGGTGGCGTACCGGTCGCGGAAGTCGCCGGCCAAGATCCGAGAAAGCGGATCCGCGCGGTGCGGTGCAGCGCCTTGAGCGCCTCGGCCACCGCGGTGTCGTCGATGTGCCCGACGCAGTCCAGATAGAAACGGTAGGTGCCCATGCCCGTTCGGGTGGGCCGGGACTCGATCCTGGTCAGATCGATACCGCGCGTGGCGAACTCGGCGAAGGCGCGCATCAGCGAGCCCGGTACGTTCGGCAGCTCGAGCACGATCGAGGTGCGGTCGGCGCCGGTGGCGGGCGGCGCCGCGGTGGGCCGGGTGCACAGCACGAACCGCGTGATCGCCTGCTCGTGATCGGCGACCCCGGAGGCCAGCGCGATCAATCCCAGCCGCTCTCCGGCCAGGGCGGTCGACACGGCGGCGTCCGCGTGGCCCGCCACCACGTCCTCGGCGGCGGCGGCGTTGGACGCCGAGGTGTAGGGCTGCGCCTGCGGCAGATGCCGCGCCACCCACAGCCGGACCTGCGCGGCGGCCACGGGGTAAGCGGCGAGAGTGCGCACGTCGGGTAACGCCGTGCCCGGCTTGCCGAGGATCGTGAAACTCACTTCGAGTTCGGTCTCGGCGACGATCTGCAGGCGCGGACCGATTGCCAGGGAGTCGAGCGTCGCCGAGATCGACCCCTCCACGGAACTCTCGATCGGCACCACCGCGCCATCCACTTCACCGGAACGGATCAGGTCGAGCGCGGCGCCTTGGCTGGGCGCGGCGATCCGCTCGACGGGCCCGGCGAAGGTTCCCGAGGATTCCAATTGAGCGAGGGCCATCTCGGTGAAAGTTCCGGACGGCCCGAAGTACGCGATTCGCGGCACGGTTACGAGATTACTTGCGCGCTCGCCCGGCTCCCCACCAATTGCGAAGGGCCTGCCGGTCCCGGTCATCTGTTCCAGGACCGCCCTAGCGGTGTTCAACCTCCGTTGAGCACGCGCAATGCGGCGTTCACCCGGTCCGCGGCCTCGGTCTCGATGGCGCGCAGGACCGAACGGACCGCCTCGACGGCCGGCGGTTTCAGCGAGGTCAGGAAGGCGATGTCGGGGGCGCGCAGGGCCGCGCCGATGTCCTCGCCGCACAGGGCGGCGGCTGTGGCGGCGACGATGGCCAGCGCCCGTTCCCCCGAGGAAGTGCGCGCGACGAAGCCGGTATCAGAGTGGGCCACGTGTGCGAGGAAGTCGGCGATCCCGGTGTCGGGCGCGTCCAGCTCCAGCGTCGGCGCGGCGGGACTTGCGCCGATGTTGCGGACCAGCCCGTCGACCAGACTGCGCCGCGGCGGCGTCGACAACGTCACCAGCACCGGTTCTGCGGATTCCGACCCTTCCGACACGCCCTCACCGTAACAACCCGGTTCCACCGGAACCGATCCAGTTCGCTGCGATCAGCCGGATCGGAACGCTTGCGGAACCCCGCCTCGTCACTTAGCTTAGGGTAACCTAATCAACAGTCAAGCGCGCCACGCTCCACGGAGGTTTGTATGCCGCGTCCGTCCTCGACCTTCGCACCGTCCACCGCCGAGCGAGTGCGCAGCGCATGCGCGCACGCGGAGCAAGCGGTGCTGGCCATGCCGGGCATCGATCCGACGCCCGCGTCCGTGCACCACGTACGGCAGTGCGGCGATGCCGTGATCGCGGTGCCGACGGCCTCGGTCGCCGCGATCCTGGCAGGCAACTCCGGAGACCACGGCGCGCCCGCGGTGCTGGAGCTCACCGACCACGCCCCACTGCCGCTGCGCGAGCCGGTGCGCGCGTTGGTCTGGCTGCGCGGTTGGGTACGGGCGGTGCCCACCCAGGCGCAGCGCGCGCTGGCCACCGAGGTGGCCAAGGATTACCCGCATCCGGGCCTGCTCGACATCGGCTTCGGCGCCACCCTGCTGCGGCTGGTGATCGACTCCGCGGTGGTGGCCGACTCGACCGGCGCGGAATCGGTGCGCAGCGACGAACTGCGCCTGGCGCAGCCGGATCCGTTCTGCGCCATGGAATCCGCGTGGCTGCAGCACATGCAGGCCGATCACGCCGATGTCGTCGCCCAGCTGGCCAGGCATCTGCCGCCACACCTGCGGCGCGGCATCGTGCACCCGCTGGCCATCGACCGGTACGGGCTCACGCTGCGGGTGGAAGGACACGACGGCGACCACGACTTCCGCTTGCCGTTCAGCGCACCGGCGCACGACATCGAGGGGCTCAGCCGCGCCGTGCGCACGCTGGCGGGCTGCCCGTTCCTCAATGGATTGCGCCGGATCTGACCCGCCGCACGATCAAGACGATCTTCAGCGGCATCGGGCCGGCGAACGGAAGTACCAAGGCGAAGAACGGGATGACCGGCCCGAGAAGACGGACGAGATAGCGTTCCATGGCCCCTGCCCGCAGAGGTTGTGGACAACCGGCGCAGTTGACCACGATGCGTGGAGCGCCGGACTCGACGACCCGCGCGACGGCCGCGCTGACCTCGTCGTTGCTGGTGACATCGGCGGGAATGAGGGTGAGAGGCGGACGGCGCATCGGCTGGGGCGCACGCACTCCCGACGCGGTTGGCTGCTCGGCTGACACGCACACCGACGCGGCAAACGACAATCGCACCGATTCGTTCGATCCCGACCTGTGGCGAATCCGCGGTGAGCGGTCCGGCTGCCTCGAGCGCATCGTGCCCGGGCTGATCCAGCGCCGCTTGGTCGCACACTCCTTCGGTGAACCGTCGTTTAGAGGGATGCTCCGGTGAGCCGGAGTGGCGGCTGCTCGCCGCAGCGCGCGCAGACCCGATGTCCGAGCTCGACCGAGTGGCGGGCCGGGTTGGGCCACCGGGCCCGGAAGCATGCGCCGCAGCGGAGACGCCGACGACGCACCAGGCAGTTCACATGCCGACGCGCCGCGCGCCGCGGGGGACGAGCGCAATAGATTCGACCCATGCGTGCGGAGTCCAGAGCCGAGTGGGACGAGGCCGAGCCGACCGATCGGGAGCGGCTGGCGATCAAACTCGAGATCGCCGTGGTGCTGCTGGTCACGTTCGGGCTCAGTGGGCTCAGCGCCGCGCTCTCGCTGGTGGAGAGCGCGCTCGCCCCGGGCGGGATCGGCGGACGGACCGTCGCGCTGAATCCGTCGCGAGCCACGCAGTCCACCATCGACCTGCTGTTCCAGCTGCTCAGCGTGCTGCGGCTGCTCGGCTGGGCCGCGCTCGGCCTATATCTGCTGTGGCGCGGGGGCATCGGCCCGCGACTGATCGGGCTGGCGAACCGGCTCCGTTGGCGCGCCGACGTGCTACCCGGCTTGACGCTGGCCGCGATCATCGGGTTGCCGGGACTCGGGCTGTATCTCGCGGCGCACGCACTCGGCGTCAGCGTGACGATAGTCCCCGCCTCGCTCGGCGACTACTGGTGGCGACTGCCCGCGCTCGTCCTCTCGGCCTGCGCGAACGCCTTGGCCGAAGAGGTCATCGTGGTCGCGTTCCTGCTCACCCGGCTGCGCAGGCTCGGATGGTCGGCGAACTCGGCTCTGCTGGCCTCGGCTGTGCTGCGGGGCAGCTATCACTTGTACCAAGGAATCGGCGGCGGGCTCGGAAACTTTGTGATGGGCGTCATATTCGGCCGCTATTGGCAGCGCACGAATCGGCTGTGGCCGCTGGTCCTCGCCCATGCGACCATCGATGCGGTCGCCTACATCGGCTACACCGTTCTGCGCGGCCATGTTTCGTGGCTGCCGTGACGCAACTGTGCCCTCGGCAGCGCTAACAACCTGGTGCCGCCTGCGAATTACGGAACAGCGCCGCTTCCGCGTGCGCCCGCGTCCACATGCGGCACGTCACAACCGCCCGATAAGTAGAGTTCCAGTGATGAACGGCGACGACCCCCAGCGCAACGCGCATACGCGCCGGATGCCGCCGCCCGGCAGACCCGGTGAACCTCCGATGCGCCGTCGCATGCCGCCTCCGGGGTCCGGCGGTCCGCCGCCGATCGAGCCCACGCAGGTCGTGCGCCGTGATGGAACCGCCGACCCCCACGCACAGCCGCTGGCGTATTCGCAGGTCCCGCCCGAACAGGCGCGGCGAATGCCGCCGCCTCCCCCGGCCCGCAGGCACGCCCCCACGCAGCGCCCGGTGCCGCATCACGAAGTTCCGTCGCACGCGCCGACACAGCGGCCGGTTCCGTATCACGAAGGTCCGCCGCACACGCCGCCCCGGAAACCGAGGCCGTTCCGCGAAGGCCCCCCACCGGTGCCGCCACGCGGCGAGCGTCCGCCGCGGGCTCCACGACCGCGCCGCAAGCGCCACCCTTTCCGCTGGTTCCTGGTGATCCTGCTGGTCCTGGTGCTCGCCGCCGTCGGCGCCGTCATCAAGTTGGACAACTCGCTCAACCGCATCCCCGCGCTGGCGAACTACGCCAAGCGCGTCGGCGACACACCCGGCACGAACTGGCTGTTGGTCGGGTCCGACGGCCGTGGCGGACTGACTGCCGAGCAGGAGCGGGAACTCGCCACCGGCGGTGAGGTGGGCCCCGAGCGCACCGACACGATCATGCTCGTGCACGTGCCGCAGTCGGGGAAGACCACGCTGGTCAGCCTGCCGCGCGACTCGTACGTCAGCATCCCGGGCCAGGGCAAGGACAAACTGAACGCCGCGTTCGCCATCGGCGGCCCCGCGCTGCTGGTCCAGACCGTGGAGATCGCCACCGGCCTGCGGATCGACCACTACGCGCAGATCGGCTTCGGCGGCTTCGCCAGCGTGGTCGATACGCTCGGCGGCATCGACGTGTGCGTGCCCAAACCGATCGACGACCCGCTCGCCGGCATCGACCTGCCCGCGGGCTGCCAGCGACTCAACGGACCACAGGCGTTGGGTTTCGTCCGCAGTCGCGCGACCGCGCTCGCCGACCTGGACCGGATGAACAACCAGCGGATCTTCATGGCCGCCCTGCTGAAGAAGGCGACCAGTGGAGCCACGCTGGCCAATCCGTTCAAGCTCTGGCCGCTGGCCACCGACACCGCCAAGTCGCTGAAGGTCGACAACGGCGACCACATCTGGGATCTGGGCGGCCTGGGCTGGGCGCTGCGTGGCGACACCATCGCCACGGCGGTACCGGTCGGCGGATTCGAGGACACCGACAGCGGCAACGTCCTGCTGTGGGACAAGGCCAAAGCGAGCCGGTTCTTCGACGCGCTCGCCGGCGACCGTCCGATCCCGGAGGACCTGCTTACGCGGTAGCGTCGATGCCATGCCGGACATCGACGAGGCCGACGAGTCCTTTCCCGACTTGCTGCGCACCCAGATCCGTCACGGATTCACCACTGCCCAGCAGTATCTCGCGGCCGCCGTGTACTTCGACTCACGCAGACTGCCGCAGTTGGCCGGACACGCCTACGACCGGTCACGCGAGCACTACGGCAATTCCCTGCGCATGGTGCAGTACCTGCTGGACCGGGATCTCCCGGTGCAGATCGGCGGCTTGGACGAGATCGAGTCCACCTTCGAAAGCCCGCGCGGCGCGGTCGCTTCGCTGCTGGAGATCGAGCAGGTCCGCAGCGCCCGGATCAGCGATCTGGCCCACACTGCCCGCACCTCCGGCGATTATCTCGGCGAACGCTTCATCGGGTGGTTCCTCGCCGATCAGGTGAAGAACGTCGCCGGGATGAGCACGTTGCTGGCCGTGATCGACCGTGCCGACGGGCAGTTGTTCGACGTCGAGGAGTTCGTCGCCCGGGAGACACGGCCGCGGCCGCGCACCGATATTCCGGCGCCGAAAATGGCTGGAGCGGCTAAGAATTAATTAGGCAACACTAGCCTCAATAAGGCTGCACTTGGATGACACGGGTCTTGACCAGCGCTAATGTCGATGCCATGTCAAGCCATCCGGAATCACCCCGCAGCAAATTTCACAGCCTGTTGCACGATCAGATCCGGCACGAATTCAATGCCGAGCATCAGTACATCGCGATTGCGGTGTGGTTCGACAATGCCGATCTCCCGCAGCTGGCCAAGCGGTTCTACAAGCAGGCCGTCGAAGAGCGCAATCACGCGATGATGATCGTGCAGTACTTCCTGGACCGGGATATCAGCGTCGATATTTCCGGCATCGATGCCGCGAAATCGCGGTTCGAGAACGCCAGGGAGCCGATCGCGCTCGCACTGACCCAGGAGAAGACGGTCACCGAGCAGATCATCCAGCTGGCGAGCACCGCCCGCGAAGAGGGCGACTACCTGGGCGAACAGTTCATGCAGTGGTTCCTCAAGGAGCAGGTCGAGGAAGTCGCGAACATGACCACCCTGCTCACCATCGCCGATCGCGCCGGGTCGAACCTGTTCGACCTGGAGGAATTCGTCGCCCGGGAAATGAGCGGCCCGAGCGACGCCTCCGGCGCGCCTTCGGCGGCGGGCGGCTCCGTCTGACGGCGTTCGCCGAATAGGTGAAACAGGCCCGGTTCCGTATCAGGAACCGGGCCTGTCGCTGTTGGACGTTCTATCGGACGGCGAGTCGGAATGCCGGCGTAAACGACGGTTCCACCACATTTCGCAGTGGTTTGGCGAGTCTTTCCTATATTTCGAGCCGCACCGGCGGCAACCGGAAAACACCGCCGCCGACAAAGGCCGTTTCTGCCCAAGTCTCGCGATATCCGGGCTCAGCGCAAGGTGACCTGACGCGACCGCAGGCCGTCGCGGGAGCGCCGCTCGTCGGAGGTCAACGGGGCGTCGACGGCCAGCGCCTCGGACAGCCGAGCGCCGAATTCGGCTGCGGGCTCGACCCATTCGTCGGGGTGTCGCTCGCGGTCCAGGTCGAAGACCGGGACCAGCACTCCGTGCGTGCGGAACGACCCCGCGAACCGGGAACCCTCGCCGAGGTGCAGACCGCCGGAGGCGTGCACCCGGGCCAGCGCCAGCATGAGCGCGTCCTCGTCCTCCGGCCGCACCCAGCGGATGTGCGCCTTCTCGCCCGCGTCCACCCACCAGGCGGCACCGATCGTGTCGGCGGCGAGCCCGAGCCGCGCCGAGGGCATGATCGCCTGCTTGGCCTGCTCGATGGTGGCGGCGACCTGCGGGTCGGGCTCGACCCCTGCGGGCACCCACCAGTCGAAGTCCTGGTGCACGGTCAAGTCCAGGCTCGCGGCGGGATCGATGACATCGGCCAGCCGCGGACCTCCCGCGACGCTTTCCACCGAGGTCAGCGAATCACCGGGCTCGGCGGACTGGGTCCATAGGATCGCCGCGGCCAGATCGGCGGCCGGATCCGCGCCCTGGAACTGCACCTGCGCGCCGACGTAACCGCTGGGCTCGTCACCGGCGCGCACCAACGCGGCCACCGCGCCGGGCAGCACCGTTGCGAGCACGACCGGCCGCTCCGCCGCGACCTCGGCCGCCAGCGTCAACCGGGCGGTGGCCGAAGGAACGAATTCGCGCAGCGCGACCAGATCGCACTCCGCGGCCAGGCCCTCGAACGGACGGGTGACGACTTGTGCCGCCTGCTCCTGCGCCGCCCGCCGCTCGGCGAGACGCTGCGCCCGGTTCCCACCGGGCTTAGGACTGTTGCGCTTGCTTTTACCCACGAGGGGTCAACCTACCGTGTTTTTCGGCTGTGTTTGTTTTTCCAGCGCCTGCGGCGCTGGGTGTTCGCGGCCCTTTGTGGCTCGCGTCCGAGCGACCGCCGCTGGCGACTTCGGCGCGGACGCGGCGGCCACTCGGACGCGAGCCGGGCCGCGAACGGCGCATGCTCGGTCTCGCTTCGCTCGAAACCGGGGGTTGAGGTGGCGTGGTCGCGTCAGGGCGCGATTGCGCAAACTACTTTCACCGGGTGGGCGTGGCGCACCGCACCGTATTCCGCTCTCCTCGAGGCGTGCGTCGCAGCGACGGACGATCGAGGATTTGTGGAAGCCACGACAACCCCTTCCGGCGGAACCGGGTCAGGCGGCGGGGAGCAGGGACTTGGTGCGGCCGGGGTGGTTCGTGGCGATCCAGCTGACGCCGAGGTCGGCGCACAGTTGGACGTCGTCGGGGTCGTCGACGGTCCAGCAGTAGGTGGCGCGGCCGGCGGCGGCGGCCTTGTCGACCAGGTCGGGGTGCTCGCGCAGTGTTTTCACCGAGGGGCCGACGGCTGTGGCGCCGACGGTGGTGGCCGCCGATCCGCCCAGGTAGCGCGACGATTCGCCGAGCAGGACGGTGGGCAGCAGCGGGGCGGCGCGGCGGATGCGCCACACGGCGGTGGCCGCGAACGACATGACGACCGCGCGGGAATGATCCGCCGAGGCGGGGGTGGCGATGCCGAAGCGCTGGAGCTCGGCGAGCAGCTTGTTCTCCACCAGCGCGCCGTAGCGGACCGGGTGCTTGGTCTCGATGAACAGCTTGGTCGGCCTGCTACGCCAGTCCAGCACCAGGCTGATCAGCTCGCTGAGGGTCAGCACCGAGGCCGGATCGCCGTCGGCGCCGAAATCCAGTGCCCGCAGCTCCTCCAACGTCATCTCGCTGACCAGACCGCTGCCCGAGGAGGTCCGGTCGACGGTGCGGTCGTGCACGCACACCAGATGTCCGTCCCTGGTCAGCCGGACATCGCACTCGACGCCGTCGGCGCCCTCCTGGAGCGCCAACTCGTAGGCGGCGAGCGTGTGCTCGGGGCGCGCCGCCGAGGCGCCTCGATGCGCGACGACGAACGGCGCGCGACTGCCCTGGCTCACTTGGCCATAACCTCCTCCTGCTCACGGTCCTCAGCACCGTTGTCCTCGTGCGCGTCGGCGCCCGCCTGTGCACGTCCGCCGGGATGCACCGGCTCGATCACCGGCACCGCGGGGTCGACCGCGATCAGCCAGCGGCGCGCGGTCCGGCTGCGACCGAGTAGGTCATGCCCCTCGATCGTGCGCAACACCCAGAGGGTCAGCAACGCGACCGCGGCGGCGACCGCGTCGGTGAACGCGGTGAACAGCACCCCGTCCGCCTCGGCTTGCAACGAATCCGCGGTCCGCCACAGTAGCGCGGCCACCGTGACGAGGCCGCCGAAGACCCACGCGGCCCACCAGATCCGGACCGCCCGTCCCGTCCTGGGATCACCCTGCAACGCGGCCACTTCGCTCAGGAAGACCCCCGGCCACAGCAGGTTGACCACCGGAATCAGGCAGCCGAGCGCGAGCGCTCGCGGCGAACGCGGGTCGCGCCTGCCCGTGGCGGCGTAGGCCGAGCGCCTGATCTCGATCAGTCTTCCGACGGTGGCCGCGGCCGCCAGCAGCGCGAGCACGACCGCGAGCACTCCGGCGCCGATCACGAACGCGTCGGAGGCGAAGAGGACGGCGGGGTGGATCAGGCGCGTCCGGTTGCGCAGCAACACCCCGTAGCGCGCCAGTTCCGCGACGGCCGCGAGTCCGAAGACGACGGCGGTCGCGACGAGCAATCTGATCACCGAGTGGGTCAACTTGCCGAACGGGCGACGCGCCGCGCCGCCCGCGTGCGGTGGCGGGTCGATCAGACCCCAGCGCGGGATCTGCGTGTACCGAGGCGTGCGGCTCGGCGGGGCCGGTCGGACGGCCGACTGCGCTCGCCGACCGCGCTGGTCGGGCTTGCGCGCCACCCAGCGGTAGTTGCGACGGTCGGCGGGCGCGTCGATCGGCCCCGGCGAGAGGAGTACGCCGCGGCAGCGCGGGCACCAGTGCATCGGCGCCCCTTGCACGGCCCAGCGCGCACCGCAGCGCGCACAAGGTTGCACCACCGTACTCACCCGCGCACCTCGTTCTTTCGTCAGTAGATCTTCGCCTCGTGGTCGCCCTCCGCGACCAGCGGGCGGCCGGCGTGCTGCCATGCCACCATGCCCCCGTTGACCTGGATGGCCTCATAGCCGATGTGCGTGAGATATTCGACCACCTGAAGCGACCGACCGCCCTGCCTGCAGATGATGTAGAGATCCGCGTCGTACTCCAGCTCGTCGATCCGGGCGGGAACGTCGACCATCGGGATGTGGATCGCGCCCGGGGCGTGTCCGAGCCGCCACTCGTCGTCCTCACGGACGTCGAGCAGGATCGATCGCGGCGTGTCGGCCGACGCGGGCGCGCTGCTGTCGAATTCGGCAGGCACGTCCTCCACCGTGACCGACGGAACGTGGGGGCTCGTCACAGATTCGATCCTGCCATGCGTGGCGGACCGCCGTGCAGTTCCATGCCAGGGGAGCGACCTCGACAGCGAGCCACGACTTCGGGTATGTTCTCCCCTCCGGAACTCGACCGCGCACCCGCCCGATGCTGGTTGTGCATAACTCGGGCGAAGTTATCCACATAATCCACAGCTCGATCCACAAGGCGCAGGTGTCGAAGGCGTTTCGCGGGATTGAACCGGCTTTCTAGCAACTGATCAGCTATCGACCTGGTGTCGTTGCGAACCCTTGGTCCGTTCTCGGCATGCTTTACCTGATCGAAGTACGGATCAGTCCCTAACGGTCGAGCGATGCGAATGGCCGATCCGGGACTCCCCTCCATACCAATCCCGGAGCGGCCATTCGTCGCCGACATCGGAACCCGCGGCCGAAGAGGGCCCGATATCTACTTGGACGGCGCCGAGGCGCATTCGGTTCCATCGAATCCAGAACGCCGCCGAAATCCCGCGATCCGGCGAAGACGATCGGTAGCCTGGGCGCATGAACGTGAGCAGGGGGCTACGCCACGGAATGGACATCGCAGGGCTCAATATCGCGTTGTCCGAGGCCACGTGCCTCGGCCTCGCGATCGACGAGGCCGCCGCAGAACTGCGACTCGACCTCGAAGTGCTGACTCTTCCCGAACGCGGAACGGCGACGGAGGACTATCGGGTGCAGGTGACGTTCACCGGCGTGAGCCGGGTCGCCGCGTCACTGCGGACGCAGCATTGGGACGACCTGGAACCCAGGGTGCTGCCGCTGCGACTGGAAGGCCTGGACGAGGCGATCCGGAGTTTCGGCGGCGGGCGGCTGCACGGTTGGGAGTTCATCGATCTCGACGACAGCAGTTGGGCGCTGTGGAGCGAGTTGCTCAGCTTCGACACCCGCATCGGTGATCGCGAATCCGCACACGTTCTGGAGTTCTCCCAGGAGGAGGGCATCGATCCGCGCGAATTGGACGTCCGGGTGTGGTTCGACGGCATCACCGTGTACGACGCGCGGGGCAAGCAGATCCCGCTGGCGGACTTCGTCGCGGGCGGCGCGCGGTGGTGGCGGGCGCACGATGCGGGCGACCCGCGAGCCAGTCGTCCGGGAATCGCGCCGCCGCTCTGAGCGCCGAACCGTCGCGAGTGAACCGCACTTTTGGGTGCGGTTCGTCGCACCTCGGCGCTCAGGCGCCCGTGCCCACCGGGCAACTCACTCCGGTGGCGTGAACGGGGCAGTATCCCCCGGGATTCTTGGCCAGGTACTGCTGGTGATAGCCCTCGGCATAGTAGAAGGCCGCCAGCCCGGGCAGCGGCGTGATCTCCGTGGTGATCTGCCCGTATCCCGCCGCGGCCAGCCGCTTACCGTAGGACTCGGCCGTCGAGCCGACGAGGTCGGCCTGCTCGGCGCCGAAGGTGAAGACGGCCGAACGATATTGGGTGCCGCGGTCGTTTCCCTGCCGCATGCCTTGGGTGGGATCGTGGTTCTCCCAGAAGTGTTTGAGGATGCCCGCGTAGTCGATCACCGCGGGATCGAACACGACGAGCACCGCTTCCGCGTGACCCGTCCGTCCGCTGCATACCTCTTCGTAGGTGGGATTCGGCGTGTACCCGCCGACATAACCGACTGCCGTGGAGTAGACGCCGTCGAGCTCCCAGAAGCCTTTCTCCGCGCCCCAGAAGCAGCCCATCGCGACGACCGCGAGCTGGAGCCCCTCGGGAAACGGCGGGCGGATCGGGTGACCGTTGACGTAGTGGGTATCCGGCACGTCGAGCGGTTCCGCCCGGCCGGGCAGGGCTTGCTCGGGAGCGACCATGACGGGTTCGGGGAGGCTCAGACGCCCCACTAGTTCGTCGTACCACGACATGGTTCGATGCTACGCGTGCGTTTCCAGTGGGGCCGATGTGCGTGATGTGACGGTGCGCGACCCGCTAGGTGTGAGCGGCGTCACCGGAATGCGCGGGCGTGGGCCCGAGTTGGAATCGACCGGGTGTACGAATGATGGTTGGCTGTGTCCGGAACGGGGCACAACCAGCCCGACATAGGAAGGGACAACGTGGCCGAGTACACGCTGCCAGATCTGGATTACGACTACAGCGCCCTGGAGCCCCACATCTCCGGGCAGATCAACGAGCTTCATCATTCCAAGCACCACGCCGCTTACGTCGCGGGCGCGAACACCGCACTGGAGAAGCTGGAAGCCGCTCGCGAGTCGGGCGATCACAGCGCCATCTTCCTGCACGAGAAGAACCTCGCGTTCCACCTGGGTGGGCACGTCAACCACTCCATCTGGTGGAAGAACCTCTCCCCCAACGGCGGCGACAAGCCGGTCGGCGAACTGGCCGCGGCCATCGACGACCAGTTCGGTTCGTTCGACAAGTTCCGCGCGCAGTTCACCGCCGCGGCCAACGGCCTGCAGGGTTCCGGCTGGGCGGTGCTCGGCTTCGACACCCTCGGCCAGAAGCTGCTGACCTTCCAGCTCTACGACCAGCAGGCCAACGTCCCGTTGGGCATCATCCCGCTGCTGCAGGTCGACATGTGGGAGCACGCTTTCTACCTGCAGTACAAGAACGTCAAGGCGGACTACGTCACCGCGTTCTGGAACGTCGTCAACTGGGCCGACGTGCAGGAGCGCTTCGCCAAGGCGACTTCGCAGGCCAAGGGCCTCATCTTCGGCTGAGCCTGTTCGGCACGCCGGAACCGGGTCCGCGAATCCGTCCGCCACGCGCGGCCGGATTCGCGGGCCCGTTCTGTTCTCCGGTGACGCGGACATGTTGCCGGGAACGTCACCCGCCCCGCGTGTATCCGGAGTCCCTGAGGTGGGGCGGGATCCGTCGAGTGCGCAGCCGGATTGCCCTCCTCCACGCCCCCGGCCGCCCGATTGGCACTCTTTGGTACTTGTGTGCCAGGTGACTCGTGGTTCATATTCGGGAAATCCACCCCAAAGGAACGGGCAAGGTCGCCCCCGGGTACGACAACGGGAGGCAGGAATGCGCACGAACGAACCGATCGGCATCACGCCGTTCCATTCGCGCGGGTCGCTGCGTGGCTTCTTGATTTCCGGCCGCTGGCCGGACACCACCAAGGAGTGGGCGCAGGTGCTGGTCCTAGCGGTGCGTGTGGCCACGTTACCCGGGCTGCTGACCACCTCGACGGTGTTCGGAGTCCGTGAGGACCTGCCCGACGACCCCGCCCCGGGCACGGTCGGCTTGGTGCTGGCCGAAGGGCCCGTGCTCGGCGACGAGGCCGTGGAACCCGGCCGTTTCGCCGACCATGTGCCACCGGCGTTGCTGATGCTGCATCCGCCGTCCGAAACCCGCCCGACGCTGCCCGAATGCGCGGGTGCGGCCTCCGGCTGCGTCTTGCTGCCCGGCGTGCCCCACCTGGGGCTGGAACACCGTGCCGCGTGGGTCGAGGCGGAGTCGGACGGAACCGTGACCTCGCTGGTCAGCCGGGTCGGACTGGACCCGATCAGCGATCCCGACACCGCGGTTCTGGCTATGCTGCTGGCCGCGTGAGGGTAACCGAAATTCTGCACGTGGATCGCCAAACTTATTGTGCGCATTGCGATTTCGATTACAGCGGGTTGGCACGAGCGGAACGTGGCGGTAGAGTCGCAAGCAGCGAAGGGGAGTAGCCCCCAATCACACAGTCGACATACTGACCCGCCGAGCCCGCTCGGGCCGGGTCCGGCTGTGTGAACCGGCTTCCGGCCGGTGGGCGAGACCTTCGGCCTGGACAACCATTTCGTTGTCGGCCGGAGCGTCCCCATATCTCCGGTCGGCAGGCCGGAGACCTTGGAGCCGCCACACATGATCGCCACCGTATTGCTCACCATCGGCGTCGTCTTCCTCGCCGAGCTCGGTGACAAGTCCCAGCTGATGGCGCTGACGTTCGCGCTGCGCTACCGCTGGTGGGTGGTGCTCGGCGGCATCGCGACAGCCTCCGCGGCGGTGCACCTGATCTCGGTCGGCATCGGCTATTTCCTCGGTGCGGCGCTGCCCACCACGGCGATCGCGCTGATCGCCGCCGTCACCTTCCTGGCCGTCGGCCTGTGGACGTTGCGCGAGCACTTCGGCACCGGCGAGCAAGACCCGGAGCCGAAGGCGCCGAAAGTGGGCGGTGCGCCGTTCTTCGTGGTGCTGTCCGCGTTCCTGCTCGCCGAGCTGGGCGATCGCACCATGTTCGCGACCGCCGCGCTGGCCACGGACTACGACTGGGTAGGCGTCTGGCTGGGCTCGACCATCGGCATGGTCGCCGCCGACGCGCTCGCCATCGCGGTGGGCATTCTGGTCGGCAAGCATCTGCCGGAGCACACGATCGGCATCGGCTCGGGCCTGCTGTTCCTCTACTTCGGCGCGGCGACCCTACTCGGCGCGACCGCGCCGGCCCTCGGCGGTGTCGCCGTCGCCGGGCTCGCGGCGCTGGTTCCCGCGCTGGCCGGTGCGGCGCTGCTGCTCACGCGGATGGCTCGCCGCTCGAGTCCAGCGCAGCCCCGTACAGTCCGCCACCCTGACGCAACAGATCCAGCAGTGGTTCCCGCAGCGCCTGCAGACCGCTCGAGTCTCCGGCCGCGATCCGAGCGGTGACCATCGAACCGACCGCCGCGGCCAGGGCCTGACAGGCGAAACGCTGCTGGTCGGTCCGCGCGTCGAGCACGGCGGCGATCAACTCGACGAATCGCTCTTGCAGCTGGGCCCGGCGCGCGATGGCGGCCGACCCCACCGCGAAGACCTCGACCAAGAACAACCGCGCGCTGGCCGGGTAGTCCACCAGATACTGGAGATAGGCGCGCAGGATCCGATCCATCCGAGCCACGGCGTCGGTATCGGCCGCCGTGTCTTCTCTCTCGGTGGCGTCGGCGATCCGGTCGAGCAACAAATGCACCGCGCGCTGATAGGCCGCTTCGAAACAGTCTTCTTTGGAGCGGAACTGCTCGTAGAACGTCTCCCTGGACACGCAAGCCCGCTTGAGGATCGCCGCGACCGACGTTCCGATGTAACCGTTCTCGGCCATGGCCTCCGCCGTCGCGACGAGGATTCGTTCGCGCTGCGAAGCGATCACCTGCTCCCGTGGCAGGCCGTGCCTACCTCGGGGGAGGCGTGCGCTGGTGGCCGATTCGGTCATTCGGTGACTCCGGGTGTTCGGTCGAGCTGACTGGGCTGTTCCATTCTGCTCGGTCGGTTCCGCCGACTTGCCGGAAAGGGCCCGCGCCGGAAACGAGTCGCGGGAGCCGTGCAGGGCCGTTCGCCGCGTACCGGTTAGGGTGCCATTGACGAAGGGCCAACTGGCTGTCACAAACGAGAGGACCATCGTGGAGATTTCGGGTTCCGCCGCCATTGTCACCGGAGGCGCATCGGGCCTCGGCGCCGCCACCGCCAAGCGTCTCGCCGATCTCGGCGCCACCGTCTTCGGGCTGGATGTACCGCAGTCGATCGAGCGCGCCGGCGACAACGTGCCCGCCGGGGTCACCCTCATTCCCGCCGATGTCACCAGCAACGACGAGGTCGGCGCGGCCGTCGCGCAGGTCGTCGAGTCCGGCGCCCCGCTGCGCATCGTGGTCAACTGCGCCGGTGTCGGCTGGGCGGGCCGCATCCTGTCCAAGAACGGCCCGCACGACCTGGAGCTGTTCCGCACGGTCATCACGGTCAACCTGCTCGGCACCTTCAACGTCATGCGGCTGGCCGCCGACGCGATCGCCAAGACCGACGCCGTGGACGAGTACGGCCAGCGCGGCGTCATCATCAACACCGCCTCGGTCGCCGCGTTCGAGGGGCAGATCGGTCAGATCGCCTACTCGGCGTCCAAGGGCGGCGTGCACGGTATGACGGTTCCGGCAGCGCGCGATCTGGCCCAGTTCGGCATCCGGGTGAACACCATCGCTCCCGGCATCATCGACACCCCGATGCTCGCCGGCGTCACCGAGGAGTACCGCAAAGGCCTCGAGGCGGGCGTGCCCTTCCCGTCCCGCCTCGGCCGTCCGGACGAGTACGCGCAGCTGACGCAGTACATCGTCGAGCACGACTACCTCAACGGCGAGACCATCCGCATGGACGGCGCGCTGCGCATGGCGCCGCGGTAATTCCGCTCCGCAGTCCCGGCAGCGCGTGACCCTTCACCGAAGGGTCGCGCGCTGTTCTCATTCCCCCGATTTGTGGCCGATGCCGAGGTAGGCCGTGGTGGACAACGGGCAGTGTGGCCGGTACTTCTCGGCGAGAAACGCTTTCATGACGGCGGCGCGCCGCGCCCAGACCTCCGCGCTCACGTTGTGACGCATGAGTTCCAACGGGGCGCTGCTGCGCACCATGGTCTCCCACATCTCCTCGGGGCTGCCGAAGGTGAGCGCGATCGAATGCCGCTGGATGGACACGGCTTCGAAGCCCGCACCGCGCATCTCCGATTCGAAGACCTCCGGGTTCTCCAGGCTCAGGAAGTTCGGTTGCGGCTCCTGGATGTCCGGGTCGGCCGCGGTCAAGGCACCGAACATCATCCGCATCAGCGGCGAGTCCGCGATCGGTGCCCAGCTCGACACCACCGCCGTCCCGCCCGGCCGCAACACTCGGAACAGCTCGGCGAACCCACGAGCGCGGTCCGGGAAGAACATCAGTCCGAACATGGAGAACCCGGCGTCGAAATGGTCGGATTCGTACGGCAGTTCTTGTCCGTCACCCACTTGCGCCCGGATATTCACCAGCCCGGCGGCAGCGGCGTTCTTCGCCAAGCGCGCGATCATCGACTCCGCGAAATCGATGGCGTCGACCTGCGCCACGTGACCCGCGGCCAGCAGGCTGAGCGTGCCCGGCCCCGCCGCGACATCCACGATGCGCGATTCCGGCGAGAGCGAGGCGAACTCGAGCGCCCGCGCCGAGAACGGTTGCATTATCGCGGGTGCGAACTCGTCATATCCGTCGGCGACGAGATCCCACGGCTCGGCGACGGCAAGCGGGTTTGCGGACATGTCGTGACGATCCTTTCAGGCATCCACATCTAACCGCGCCACCCGGGGGCGAACTCCCCAGTCCTGCGAATATGCCATCCCGCCCGTCACCGTAACCGAGAAATGGCCGAAACGCCGCCGACCGCACCGGCCGCGACCGGAGGACATTGCTGGTCCTCCGGTCGCGGATGGTTCAGAGAGTGCGAGTGAGCCGATCGGTGAGGATGTGGGCGAAGTGCGCCGGATCCTTGAGTTCACCGCCCTCGGCGAGCACCGCCGTGCCGAACAGCAGTTCGGCGGTTTCCGACAGCTCGGTCGCCGTGCCGGCGTCGGCCTTCTCCCGCTCGGCCGCGTACGCGTCGCGCAGGCCGGTGACCAGCGGGTGGGTCGGGTTGAGTTCCAGAATCCGCTTGCTCTCCGGCAGCGCCTGGCCCGAGGCGCGATACATCCGCTCCAGCATCGGCGTGAAGTCGAACACGTCACCGACCAGGCAAGCCGGAGAGGTGGTGAGCCGGTTGGTCAGGCGCACCTCCTTGACGTTCTCCTCCAGCGTCTTGCCCAGCCACGTGAGGACATCGGCGAAGTCCTTGTCCTGCTGCTCGCGCAGCGCCTCGGAGGCCTTCTTCTCCTCCTCGGTCTCCAGATCGACCTCGCCCTTGGCGATGGACTGGAACGCCTTGCCGTCGAATTCCGGTACGGAACCGACCCACATCTCGTCGACCGGGTCGGTCAGGATCAGCACCTCGCGGCCCTTGGCCTTGAACGCCTCCAGATGCGGGGAGCTCTCGACCTGCTGACGGGTCTCGCCGGTCATGTAGTAGATCGTGTCCTGCCCCTCGGGCATCCGCTCCACGTACTGGGCCAGCGTGGTCAGCTCGGTCTCGGAGTTCGTCGAGGCGAACGAGGAGACCTGGAGGATGGTGTCGCGGTTGTCGAAGTCCGAGAGCAGGCCCTCCTTCAGGACGCGGCCGAACTCCTTCCAGAAGGTCTGGTAGCCGGCCTGGTCCTCGGCGCCCTGCAGATCCTTGACCGTGGACAGCACCTTCTTCACCAGACGCTTGCGGATCATCTGGATCTGCCGGTCCTGCTGGAGGATCTCCCGGGAGACGTTGAGCGACAGATCCTGCGCGTCCACCACGCCCTTGACGAAGCGCAGGTACTCCGGCATCAGCTCTTCGCAGTTGTCCATGATGAACACCCGCTTGACGTAGAGCTGGACGCCGCGCTTGTGCTCGCGGGTGAACAGGTCGAACGGCGCGTGCGAGGGGATGAACAGCAGCGCCTGGTACTCGAACGTGCCCTCGGCCTTCAGCGGGATGATCTCCAGCGGATCGTCCCAGCCGTGACTGACGTGCTTGTAGAACTCCTTGTACTCCTCGTCGGAGACCTCGCTCTTGGGGCGCGTCCACAGCGCCTTCATGGAGTTGAGCGTCTGGTCCTCGAGGATCGTCTTCTCCTCGGCGGCCTCGCCTTCGCCCTCGGTGACGGTCCGCTCCACCTGCATGCGGATCGGCCAGGAGATGAAGTCGGAGTACTTCTTGACGATCTCGCGCAGCTTCCACTCCAGCGTGTAGTCGAAGAGGTGATCCTCCTCGTCCACCGGCTTGAGGTGGAGCGCGACCGACGTGCCCTGCGGGGCCTCGTCGAGTTCGGAGATCGTGTAAGTGGAGCTGCCCGCATTCGACTCCCACCGGGTGGCGGTGGCCTCGCCCGCGCGGCGGGTGGTCAGGGTGACCTTGTCGGCCACCATGAAGGTCGAATAGAAACCGATGCCGAACTGGCCGATCAGCTCCTCGGCGGCGGCCTCGGACTTGGCCTCGTTCAGCTTCCTGCGCAGCTCGGCGGTACCGGACTTGGCGAGAGTGCCGATCAGATCGACGACCTCGGCGCGCGACATGCCGATGCCGTTGTCCCGGACGGTCAGGATCCGCTCGTCCTTGTCGACCTCCAGCTCGATGTGCAGGTCGGAGGTGTCGACGTGCAGATCCTTGTCTCGGAAGGACTCCAGCCGCAGCTTGTCCAGCGCGTCGGAGGAGTTCGAGATCAGCTCCCGCAGGAAGGTGTCCTTGTTGGAGTAGACGGAATGGATCATCAGCTCGAGCAGCTGATGGGTCTCTGCCTGGAACTCGAGTTGTTCGACGTGCTCTGTCACGGTCGCGATGGTACCGCCGTGCGCTGACTACGGAGCCGAAGGTGGGGCCGCCGCGTAACCCGCGACGGTCCCGGGCGACCGCGCATCGGGAACCTGCCGGAAATCGGCGAGACCGGCAACCTCCGCGTCGGCGCGGGTGGTCATCCATTCGCGCAGCACCTGGGTGGCGCGGACGTCGTCCTCGTTGTACTCCAGCAAACGGGTGCGCTGGGTCGCGTCGGGCGTGGCGCCGTCGTAGCCGACCGCGAGCCGGTACCAGCTCATCGACGCCTCGCCGCTCGCCTCGGGATCACGCCACGAGAACCCGGCGACCGGCGCGATCTTCTTCAACCCCTTGCCGTTCGGGCAGATGAACTGGTCGGAGACGGCTTGGAACATGTCCACCCATTGCGGTCCGTCCACGAACGCGCGCACCTGCTCCACCGTCGGCACGCCGGGCCTGCCCGCGAACCGGCGCGCCGATTCGTACAGCCACTTGTCTTCCGCCGTGCGCGAATAGCAGTACGCGGCAAATGTTCTGCCCGTCGCGGTCGCCTCGGCGCGCACTGTCATCAGCCAGGTCCAGAACTCGCCGAAAGAGCGGCCCTCGTCCTCGGTGGGCAACGGATCCCAGGTGACGAACGGGCGGTACACGCCGTTCAGCAGCGTTCCCCACAGGTACGCGCCGTACTCCTGGAAGCTCTCCAGATCGACGTCGACCTCCACATCCGCCCGCCGCACTTGCACGCTCTCGACCCGCCGCACCAGCGGGGCGCCGACGATCCACGCCCGCGCGGTGACCACGGCCTCGTCGAACGGGCCGTGCTGCCAATCCTCGGGCTCCTCACCCACCCACGCGGCGAGTTCATCGATGGTCTCGACGTTGTGCCTGCGCAGCACCTCGGCGCGGGAGCCGGGCGCCACCAGGCTGACGTCACGATGCTCGATCAGCCAGCCCTCGCAGCTCGGGCCATCGACTCCTCGCGTCCACCACGGGCACTGCCTGCACTCGGGCACCTTCGACGGGATGGTGGGCAGCTCGCCGCGCACCACCGCGATCCGGTCGGCGTAGCGGCGGTCGTAATCGGCCAGCAGCGGCGCCAGGTCGTGGACCAGGATGCGATCGAAATCGAAGCCGATGACGCCGCCGACCAGCGCGGGGCTGGCCAGGCCGTGCCGTTGCAGCATCCGGTGCAGGTGGGCGAGCCGCTGTTGGTCGCGGGGCTGCTGGCGTAGCTTGCGGTGCGGATCCGGTTGCGGGTCCCAGTGATACGGGTCCGAGGTGGTGGGGTGGAAGTCGGCGCGCTCGGGTTGACGCGGGTCGGTCACCTTGTGGTTCACCACGATGATCGGGATGTAGCCGCCGCGTTCGACGTCGCGCAGCAGGATCTCCGAACCTCCGCGCCTGCCGGTGTCCGGCTCCTGCGGTAGCAGTCCGCCCCAGATGTGCCGTGCCCCGATTTCGCACGCGCGCATCGTCGCTTCGGCGCGCTCGGCGGCGCGCAGTCCGGGATCGATCACCACCCAGGCATCGGGGTCCGCGCCGACCAGCGCGTCGCGCACTCGGGCGCGGTGTGCGACGGCGGCGTCCCGGCGCTGGCGTACGCCCGCGTCCTCGACGATCCCCGCCAATGCCTCGGGGTGCGCGGCGTCCATACGCAGGCGATGGCGGCAGCCGATCAGCGCCCTGGCATCGATGAAGGCGGCCGGCACGTCGGTGGCCCGATCCACGGCCGTTCCGTTGCGCTTGCGACCATCCCGGTCACCGATGTCCGAATCCACGCTAAGCAGTATGGTCCCTCCCCCCGACAGTGTTGAATTTCAGCGCTGTGTTGGATTGGCCGCGACTTCGTCGCGGCGTGTTCGCGGCCCCCTCTTGGCTCACGTCCGAGCGACCGCCGCTGGCGACTTCGTCGCGGACGCAGCGGCCACTCGGACGCGAGCCGGGCCGCGAACGGCGGATGCTCGGTCTCGCTTCGCTCGAAACCGGGGGTTGCGGTGCGCTGGGCGCGTCCCGGGGTTGCGGTGCGCTGGGCGCGTCCCGGGGTTGCAGTGCGCTGGGCGCGTCCCGGGGTTGCAGTGCGCTGGGCGCGTAGGGCGGTGACCCGCACATACGCGGTACGCACATTGGGGATCGCTTCGACCCCACTGCCGACAGCACCACTTCACTTCGAACCACGGAGCGCGCCGCTCGGTACGGACGATGTTCCAGGCGGTGGTGCGGCGTGGCCGCTCGACGTCGACCAGCACGGCACCGGATGGAGAAAGGAAGCCTTGCCGACCAGTCGCTCAGCTGGGATGGGAATTGCCGGGCGCCGTGCGCGCGGGCCGCACTACCCTCGCAGCTGACGGCGTGGACCCGATAGGGTAACGGCAAAGCGTGTGACATGGGCGGACGGGCTTCCCCGGCGTCGTACTGCCATGGCGAACCAGCATGACGGAGGGCCTTCGATGGGGTTGTTCACGAAGCGCAAGCGGCGGCCGAGCCGCAGGGCCGAGGCGAAAGCCCTCAAGCACAAGGCCGTGATGGAGGCCAAGCTCGTCGCGAAGAACGACCGCAAAGCGCGCCGGGCCGAGGCCCGCACCCAGCGCAAGGTCGCCAAGGCGCAGATCGCGACGTTCCAGGCGGAGGAGAAGGCCGCGCTCAAGGTGGCGGCCAAGGCCGAACGCGATCCGTTCAGCGCCGGTCAGGTGAAGAAATACCTCGGGGTGGCCCGTGTGCTCATCCCGGTACTCGCTCCGCTCGCCTACCGCGGCGCGACCTTCCTGCGCGGACAGCTCGACACCCGCCGCGCCCAACAGCTCGGCGTCGGCATCGACCAGCTCGGCGACTTCACCGGACACGGCGCGAAGCTGCAGGCGCGGATCACGAATGCCGAAGCGGCGCTGCGGAAGATCGGCTCGCAGGACGGCAAGGACAAGGGCGAGGCGCAGAAGTTCGTCGCCGCCACCAAGGACCGCCTCGGCAGCCTGACGGCCGCCGTGCACACCTCCGACCAGATGCCCGCCAATCGCCGCCGTTCCGTGCACGCGTCGATCTCCCACGAGCTGTCCGGGATCGAGTCGGACATTCTGGCCCGGCTCGGCGTGCGCTGAGTTTCCTCGTCCCGATGTCTCCGCACCCGATCACCGGCCACCTGCGTGGCGGCCTGGTCGGCGTGCTGGTCGGCGTGCTGGTCGGCGTGCTCGCCGTCGCCGCACACGGTGCGGCGGGTGGCGGTGCGCCGGGCTCCACCGAGCTGACGCTGCTGTTGCTGATCGCCGCCGGAGTCGGCTCGGCCGCGGGAACCGCGCGAGCGTGCCCGCGCCCGTCCGTCGTGGCCGGGCTGCTCGGCGCGGGCCAGCTGCTGAGCCACGCCGCGCTGTCGGTGCTGGTCGACCACGACCATTCCGGAACCACGGACGCCACAACGATTTCCCCGCTGCCGACCGGATGGATGCTGCTCGCGCACACCGTCGCGACGATCGGTTGCGCGGCACTGATCGTCCTCGCCGAGCGGCTTTCCGCCGCCGCCTCCGGTGCACTGCGCGTGATTCTCGCTCCGCCGCGGCGGATGCGAATCGCCGGCGCGCCGCTCTGGGCTGATCCCGGCCTACCGCCCTATCGCTGTGCTCCGCTGGGTGCGCTCGGTCCTCGCGCGCCGCCGGTGTCGGTCTGATCCTTCGACACCCATTCCTCTCGCACAGGAGACCTCAGCATGCCCAGCTCGATTTCGCGCGCCGTCACGACGACGGTCGCCACAACGGCACTCGTTCTGCTCGCGGGCGGCGCCGCCGCGGCACACGTCACGGTGGACGCGCCCGGCGCGGCGCAAGGCGGATACGCCGTCGCCACCTTCCGGGTGCCCACCGAATCGGACACCGCCAGCACCACCGCGCTCACCGTCACCCTACCCAACCTGAAATCCGCTCGGAACGAACCGATTCCGGGATGGTCGGCCAAGGTCGAACGCAACGACAAGAAGGAGATCACCGCGATCACCTGGACCGCCGATCCCGGCGCACCGGGCATTCCGCCCGGACAGTTCCAGCGTTTCGCGCTGTCCGTCGGCCCACTGCCCGCCCTGGACTCGGTGAGCTTCCCCGCCAAGCAGACCTATTCCGACGGCAAGGTGGTCAACTGGGATCAACCGGTCCAGAAGAACGGCGACGAACCGGAACATCCGGCCCCGTCGATCACCCTGGCCGCCGCGAAAGACCACGCGGACGGGCACGCGGTGAGCAGCGAAGCCGAAGACGAAGACGCCGACCACGAGGACCAGACGGCCCGCTGGCTCGGCGGGATCGGTCTGGCCCTGGGCTTGCTCGGTGTCGCGCTCGGCGTCGGCAACGTGATCCGCGGGCGGCGCGCATGAGCCGCCGCCTCCTCGCCGCCCTCGTGGCGGGACTGTTTCTGCTCGGGTTCGGCATCGCCGCAACGGGAGTCGCCGCCGCGCACTCCGCCGCGACCGGCAGCGTCCCAGAGGACAACGCGACCGTAGAGGCGGGCCCAGTCCGCGCCAGCGTCACGTTCAACGAGGAACTCCAGCCCAGCTTCCCGTCGCTCACCGTCGTCGGACCGGACGGCAATCTGTGGTCCAAGGGCGATCCGGTGATCGAGGGCAAGACGGTAAGCGTCGCCGTAGGCGAGCTGGGCCCGGTCGGCGAATACACCATCGCCTATCGGGTGACCTCGGCCGACGGCCACCCGGTCAGCGGCAAACGGCACTTCACGCTGGGCAAGCCGGGCAACGGCACGCCGGGGCCGAAGCCGAACGCGAAGGCGAACGACAGCTCGGACGGCTCGGACGGGATCCCGCTGTGGGTGTTCGTCGTCGGCGCGGTCGTGTTGGTCGGCGGCGGGCTCGCGTTCGCCTTGTTCGGCGGCAGGAGCCGCGACCAGAAGCGGTGAGCGACGTGAAGACCGGCGGCCGGGACGGCGCTCGGCGCGCCCCCGGCCGGATGCCATGGCCTGCGGTGTTGCTGACCTTCCCGGCCGGGCTGCTTGGCGTCGTACTCGCCTGGGTCCTGATCCTTCCTGGACCGCTGCCGGGGGAGGCCGTGGTCCGGGTGGTCGCGGACGGTGTCGGGGCCACCGCGCTCGGGTTGGCCGCGCTGCCCAGAGTGGCGCCGCGCTCGCGGACACCGTGGCGGCTGCTCGCGGTGCTCGCCGGCATCTGGGCGGTGGCCGAATTCGCCGTGCTGGTCTTCGAGGCCGCGGAGGTGGTCGGCGTTCCGGTGAGCCGACTCGGCGCCGGAGAGTTCGGCACCTATCTGGTCGACGTCAGCGGCGGGCAGGTCGGGATCGCGATCCTGGTCGGCGTCGCGACGGTGGCCGGTGGATCGGCGCTGGCCTTCCGGCGGCCCGAGTCGGCCTCCGCCGATCTGGTGCTGGTGTTCGCGGCGGTCGCGCTGGCGTTGCGGCCGATCACCGGGCACATGTCGCAACAGGCGTTCGGGTCGGTTCTCGCCGCGGTGCACGCGTTGGCGGCGGGCGCCTGGTTCGGGTTGCTGGTCGCGCTGGCGCTGGTCGTGCGGACCCGCGGCGAGTGGGCGGCCGTGCTGCCCAGGTATTCGGCGGTGGCGCTGCCCCTGGTGGCGGTCGTGGCGGTGACTGGGCTGCTCAACGGGCTGATCCGGGTCGGTGGGGTGGCTCCGTTCGTCAGCACCGGTTACGGCCGGATTCTGCTCGCCAAGACCGTGGTGCTGCTCGGCTTGCTCGCGCTCGGCTGGTGGTGGCGGCGCAGTTGGGTGCCGAAGGCGGCCGACCACCGGATGGACGCGAAGGACTCGCTGCGCCGCGCGGTAGCCGAGGTGGTCGTGATGGCGCTCGCCTTCGGCCTCGCCGCGACCCTCGCGGTAACAGCCTGAGCCGCGGCTCCGCGTCCCGGTTGTGCGGTACCTCCGCCTTCGCTCCGGCCATGCGCGGGCCGAGGACAGACTGCGTCCGAGCGCACCCGTTAAGGTCTGCGCATGACCGAAGTGAAGATCGTCGAGGATTGCGTGGCCTCGGCGGAGTCCGCGTTCGCCTACGTGAACGACTACCGGAACCTGTCGCGGTTCCTGCACGGTATCCAGTCCTTCACCCCGGTCGGGGAGCAGACCGAAGGCGTCGGCGCCACCTTCGACGGGCACATGAAACTGGGGCCCGCCTCGCTGAAGTCGCGGATCCGAGTGATCCGCTGGGAGAGGGACTTCGCCATCGGCGTCGAGTCCATCAAGGGTTTCGACGTCGAATCCACCTTCTTGTTCCACGCCAAGGGCGACAGGTTGTGCACGGTCGACGCGATCGTGGACTTCCGGGTGCCAGGCGGCTTGGCGGGACGGGCCCTCGGCAAGACCATCGAGCCGTTCGTCAAGATCGCCGTGCAGCACACCACCCACAACCTCGTCACCCAGATAGCGGCGTTCCACGCGCGCTCTGTTTGATTTGCCGCGACTTCGGCTCGGGCTGCCACCGGTTGTCGGACCGTAGGTGGGGCTCGGGCTGCCACCGGTTGTCGGACCGTAGGTGGGGCTCGGGCTGTCATGCTGGAGGGGTGAGTGCTACACCCTCGGTCGGACAGCGGATCGGTTATATCTTCGGCAGGACCCTGCCGGAATCGATGTCCGATTGGGTGCGGGAGGATCTGGTCGGGCCGGGCGCTACGCGGCGTTACCTGCTGCGGTTTCTGGTGCCGGTGCTTCCGGTGCTCATGCTGTTCCTGTTGCTGCCCGGCCCCCTGTGGATGGGTCTGGCGATGATGGCGCTGTTGTACATCCCGCTGATCTACTTCACCGTGGCGCTGCTGTACGTCTACCGGCGCCATCGGCTGATCAAGCACGGTCTCGACCCCGCGCTCGCGGATGCCGACGCCCGCCGCCGGGGCGAGCGTGAGCGGCTGGAGTACGAGCGCCGACACGGACGTGGATGACCCGCATCGAGACCTGGCGGTGCCTTATACCACAGGCATAGCCTGGAGGCATGAAAACCCCCACGTTGACGCAGCGGATCGCCTACGATCTCGGCCGCGAGCTCCCCGAGGAGCTGCACGAGTGGGTTACCCACGACCTCGTCGGACACGGGGCCATGGAACGCTATCTCGTCCGCTTCATCGGGCCGATCATCCCGTTCTTCGCCCTGGTACTGCTGTTCCCCGGGCCGATGCCGCTGAAGATCGGCTTGATCGTGATGATGATCGTTCCGCTGATCGTCTTCACGGTCGCGCTGAGTTACGTCTGGCGCCGCTTCCGCTTGGTCCAGCACGGCCTGAACCCCGACCTGGTCGACCACGGAAAGTGCACCGAACACGACCGCGACCTGTACGAACTGCGCTACGGCCACAGATAACGCCGCCGCCCCCAGAAGTAACGCGCCGATCGACCACGCGCGAGGGCAGCCGACGCCCATCGACCGAAGCCTGACGCTCGGACGCGAGCCATAGGGGGGCCGCAAACACCCAGCGCCGCAGGCGCTGGAAAATGAACGCCATGACGGAATCGCAGAATGTAATCGCCACCGCAGATCTGGCCGACGAGATCGGCCCGGAGATCCGCAGCTGCGACACGCAGTTCATCCAGTTCGGCGGGCGGGCGGCATTCTCCGGACGCATCACCACGATCCGTTGCTTCCAGGACAATCTGCTGGTCAAGCAGACGCTCGGCGAGCCGGGCGACGGCAAGGTACTGGTGGTGGACGGCGGTGCGAGCGTGCACACGGCGCTGGTCGGCGACATCATCGCCGGGCGCGGCGTGGAGAACGGCTGGGCGGGCGTCATCGTCAACGGCGCCGTTCGCGACTCCGCCATCCTGCGCACCCTGGACATCGGCATCAAGGCGCTGGGCACCAACCCACGCAAGAGCACCCAGACCGGCAGCGGCGACCGCGATGTACCGGTCGAGTTCGGCGGGGTCACCTTCGTCCCCGGCGACATGCTCTACAGCGACCACGACGGCATCGTGGTACGCGCCGAGGATTGAGCCGGTGCGGCGGCGCGCCCGAATCCGCCCGTTCGCCGCGACCCGGCGGCGATCAGGCGGACACGATCGCCTTGTGACCGGCGAGCGCGACCACATCACCGATGTGCAGTTGCCGCCCGCGCCGCAGTTCCACCTCGTCGTTCACCCGCACCAATCCGGCGGCGATCACCGTCTTCGCCTCCGAACCCGAATCGATCAGGTTGGCCAGCTTCAGAAACTGGCCGAGCCGAATAACGTCGTCATCGATCGGTACTTCGACTGGTTCCGACATGGGGTAAATACTTACTACCCCATCCGAACTCGCCGAACACCGCCCCAGGTCCCCAGCGATCTCCGGGCAACTATGCCGCACTCCCGCTCCGCGCAGAAATCGGAACGTCTCTACCGTATGCAACGAATTCACACCGATTTGGTCGGCCGCTCCGCCCAGGTCAGCGCGGAATCACAAAAGTTCGTCGTCGAGCCTTCTCGGCGGCGAACACGCCGCGCTCGAGTCCGGACCGTACAAACACCGCACAAACACGCGCGCCGCAGGCTTGGCAAATCCGACACACTCACGTACACACTGGTTCCGTGACCTCCACGCAAGCCCAGCAACACCTCGACACCGCACCACCGGCGGATAAACCGACTCCGCCGGTTCCACACCGTGGTCATGGCCGACTTTCGGAAGTGCCGCATATCGCGGGTTTGACGCTCGGTGTATTCGCGGTGCTGTGCTTCCTGTGGAGCCTCTCGCCCGCGCTGCGTTTCCTGACCCAGGTGCCGCGCCGCTATATCGATACCTATTACTTCGACGCGCCGGACACGAACCTGATGTGGGCGCTGGTGGTCGGGCTGACGGCCGGCGCGATCACCAGCCGCAAACGGATCGCCTGGTGGTTGCTGATCGGCTATCTCGCGATCTACACGGTGGTCAACGCCATGGCCTTCGCCGAGCGCGGCAGTATTCACGCGCTGGTGGCGATGGTGGTGCACCTAGCCGTGATCGGCGTGCTCATCGCGGCATGGCCGGAGTTCTACACCAAGGTGCGCCGCGGCGCCGGGTGGAAAGCGCTCGGCGTGCTGGTCGGTGGACTGGCGATCGGCGCGCTGCTGGGGTGGGGACTCGTGGAAATGTTCCCCGGCAGTCTTCCGCCGGGCCTGCAGCGGCCTGGGTGGGCGATCTACCGGGTGACCGCGGCGGTGCTGGCGGACAACGAGCACTTCGACGGACATCCACGACCGTTCGTCAACTTCCTGCTCGGCCTGTTCGGCGCTGTCGCGCTGCTGGCCGCGGTGGTCATCCTGCTGCGCTCGCAGCGGGCGGCGAACGCGATGACCGGCACCGACGAGTCGGCGCTGCGCGGACTGCTGGAGCGCTCGGACGTGGAGGATTCGCTCGGCTACTTCGCCACCCGCCGGGACAAGGGGGTGGTGTTCGCGCCGAGCGGCAAGGCGGCGGTGACCTATCGGGTGGAACTGGGCGTCTCCCTGGCCAGTGGTGACCCGATCGGCATCCGCGAGGCATGGCCGCAGGCCATCGATGCCTGGCTGCGGGAGGCCGATCAGTTCGGTTGGGCGCCCGCGGTGATGGGCGCGAGCGAGGTCGGGGCGACGGCGTACCGGCGGGCGGGTCTTTCCGCGCTGCGCCTCGGTGACGAAGCCATTCTGGATACCAGGAACTTCTCGCTGGCCGGACCCGAGATGAAGCCGGTGCGTCAGGCCGCCAACCGGCTGCGCAAGCACGGTGTCGTGGTCCGCATCCGCAGGCATCGCGATATCCCCGCCGAAGAGTTCCGCAGGATCATCGCCCGCGCCGATGCCTGGCGCGACACCGAGACCGAGCGCGGATTCTCCATGGCGCTGGGCAGGCTGGGCGATGCGCTGGACGGCGACTGCTTGCTGGTCGAGGCCGTCAATCCGCAGGACCGGGTGCTCGGCATGCTGTCGCTGGTGCCGTGGGGCCGCACCGGCGTCTCGCTGGAGCTGATGCGCCGCGACCCCGGGGGTCCCAACGGCGTGATGGAGCTGATGATCTCGCAGCTCGCGCTGCATTCCGAGCTGTACGGCATCACCAAGGTGTCGCTGAACTTCGCGGTGTTCCGCTCGGTGTTCGAGGAGGGCGGCCGGATCGGAGCCGGTCCCGTGCTGCGCTTGTGGCGCGGCGTGCTGCTGTTCTTCTCCCGCTGGTGGCAGTTGGAGGCGCTGTATCGCTCGAATGTGAAGTATCAGCCGCACTGGGTGCCCCGGTTCTTCCTGTTCGAAGATCGCAGGCACCTCCCCCGCGTCGCGATGGCCAGCGCGCTGGCGGAGGGCTTCCTGCCCCGGTTCGGCAAGGAGCCGGACACCGCGATCCACACCGGCGAACATGTCGCGGTGCCCGCCACCGTGACGGGCCTGCACACCGACGGCAGCGCGCCGGATATCCCCGAGCACGAGAGTGCGGAGCAGTTGCCACGCAGACCTGAACAGGTTCGCGTGCGCATGGACAAACTGGCGCGGCTGACGGATTCCGGCATAGATCCCTATCCCGTCGCCTACCCGCCGACGCACACCGTCGCCGATGCGCGGCGTTCCCCGCGCGGCACCACGGTCCGGGTCTGCGGCAGGTTGCTGCGCATCCGCGACTACGGCGGCGTGATCTTCGCGGTGGTCCGCGACTGGACCGACGACATCCAACTCGTCATCGATCGCGACCGGGTCGGCGCCTCCCGAAGCGCCGAGTTCGGCGAGTTCTTCGATCTGGGCGACCTGATCGAGGTGAGCGGTCAGATCGGGGCCAGCAGGCGCGGTGAGCTGTCGCTGCTCGCGGCGGACTGGCGGATGCTGGGCAAATGCCTGCACCCGCTACCGGACAAGTGGAAGGGACTGGCCGATCCCGAGGCCAGGGTGCGGCAGCGCTACGTCGACATGGCGATCAACACCGAGATCCGCGAGGTGCTGGCCAAACGGAGCGCGGTGATGCGCTCGCTGCGGGACTCGCTGAACTCCCTGGGTTACCTGGAAGTGGAGACGCCGATCCTGCAACAGGTGCACGGCGGCGCCAACGCCACGCCGTTCCTCACCCACATCAACGCCTACGACCTCGACCTGTACCTGCGCATCGCCCCCGAGCTGTATCTGAAGCGGCTGTGCGTCGGCGGAATGGAGAAGGTGTTCGAGATCGGGCGCACCTTCCGCAACGAGGGCGTCGACTTCAGCCACAATCCCGAGTTCACCATTCTCGAGGCCTATGAGGCGCACAGCGACTACGAGCGCATGATGCACACCTGCCGACGGCTGATCCAGAACGCCGCGATCGCGGCCAACGGCGCCATGGTGGCCCTGCGGCCCCGTGGCGACGGGACCTTCGAGGAGGTGGACATCTCCGGCGAGTGGCGGGTGCGGACGGTGCACGGCGCGGTGTCGGAGGCGATCGGTACGGAGATCACACCCGAGACCGAGGTCGAGGAGTTGCGCCAACTGTGCGAAAAGGCCGAGGTGCCCTGTCAGCACGGCTGGGACGCCGGACAGGTGGTGCTGGAGATGTACGAGCACTTGGTCGAATCCCACACCCAGGAGCCGACTTTCTACATAAACTTCCCGACTTCGGTGTCCCCGTTGACCAGACAGCACCGCAGCATCCCGGGCGTGACCGAGCGCTGGGACCTGGTCGCCTGGGGTGTCGAACTCGGCACCGCCTACAGCGAACTCACCGATCCCGTGGAGCAGCGCCGCAGGCTCACCGAGCAGTCACTGCTCGCGGCCAACGGTGATCCCGAGGCGATGGAGCTCGACGAGGACTTCTTACAGGCGCTCGAGCACGCCATGCCGCCGACCGGCGGGCTCGGCATGGGCGTGGACCGGATCGTCATGCTGATCACCGGACGCAGCATCCGCGAGACACTGCCGTTCCCCTTGGTGAAACCACGCTGACCGAGCCTTCGTCCTGGAAGGATCCTCATCGAACGAATCGGACCGCTACCCTTGGAGATTCGGCCCCGGGAGGAGGCCGCGACACCGAAGGGGTTCGGATATGTACCTTGATCTGCTGACGAACGCGAGTCTGCTGGACCACACCGTATGGGCCAGCCCCGACACCTGGAACTCCGCGCTCGAGTTGGCCGCCAAAAAGAAGAAGAGCAGGGGCGGCGGCGGCCTGATCATCGGCGCACTCTGCTGCCTGCTGGTGGTCGCCCTGATCATCGGCGGCATCTACCTGCTGACCAAGCGCAGGAAGAACAACTAACGACAGACACCGACGGCCCGGCTTCGCGATACGAACCGTGCCGTCGTCGCTGTGGTCTCAGGCGCGCTCGGATGCCGATTCCGTCGCCACTGGCGGCTCTTGGCCGGGTCGGCCAACCGAGCCGTACCGACCTTTTCTACAACCGATCGGTCTCGGTGAGATCGATATCCAGATCGAACGGCACGGTCAGCTTCAGGCGATCGTGGTGAATTCCGGTAAGCGCGTACGTCTTCGTGGCCGGATCCAGTTCGTACACGTAGACGACGGGGCGGCCATCCACGTTCTCCACTCGCCAGAAGTGAGCGATGCCCGCGCGGGCATAGAGTTGCGGCTTCCGCTCGCGATCCCGGGTGCGGGATTCCGCCGACACCACCTCGACTGCCAAGACGACGTCATCGGCGAGATAGGAGGTGAGTTCGGGACCGCCGTCACGGTCGGCGTGGATGACGACCAGGTCGGGTTCCGGACGCTGGTCCCGCCCGAGCGTCACTGTCATTTCCCGCCGCACCCGAAGGTGCGCCGGGGCGAAATGGCGGAGCACGGAGTCGAGCAGCGTGATCACCAACATGTGGAACTTCGCCTGCGGACTCACGAAGACGAGACTCCCGTCGATCAGCTCGGTGTGCGGGGGAAGGTCTGGCAGGCGATCGAGATCCTCGGCGACGAACCCGCCCGGCGGCGGGCGCAGCCACTGCGGAAACGGCTCGACGGTCATGGTTCGAGTATGTCACCCCTGGTGGGCCGGACGAAGGGTCGATGGGGCCGGATGGAGTGGGCCAAGGGTATGCGGCAGAGTGGGGTGGGTGCAGTTGATTCTCGTTCGCCATGCCCAGCCGGTCCGGATGCTGACTTCGGGTGGGCCCGCCGATCCGGAGTTGGCCCCGGTAGGGCTGGAGCAGGCCGAGCGGGTGCCCGCGGCGCTCGGCCATCACCGGATCTCCCGGGTGGTGAGCAGCCCGCAGCGCCGGGCTCGGGAGACGGCGGCGCCGACCGCCACGAAACTGGGGCTCGGTGTCGATGTCGTCGACGACCTCGCCGAATACGATCGCGATCTACCGGCCTACATTCCCATCGAGGACGCGAAGGTCGAATTCCGCGACGCCTATGACCGGATCAAGGCCGGGCATCTTCCGGTGCAGGTGGACGGTGCGGCATTCAAGGCCAGGGTGTACGCCGCGGTCGCCGATATCGTCGCGGCCACCGATCCGGCCGACACTGTCGTCGCGTTCGCGCACGGCGGTGTGATCAACGTGCTGCTGCAAGAGGTCCTCGAGCTGGAGAGGCCGCTGACCTTCCCCATCGACTACTGCTCGATCACCCGCATCCTGTTCTCCCGCACGGGGCGCCGCACGGCCGCCACCGTCAACGAGAACGGGCACGTCTGGGACCTGTTGCCCCGCAATATCGCCTCGAGCTGAGCACTCACAGAGGATTGCCAGGCCGACCGCACCGGTGTCCCAGTCACGGGAGGTCCCTACGTTTTCGGTGCCTGCTCAGACCATGCCGGCGATCCGCTGATCGCCACGCGCTGAGTTATTCACAGCCGATTGCCAGGCCCGTCGCACCGATGTCCCAGTGACCGAACCTTCGATAGGACCGGTGAGCCGCTGCCGAACGGCGACTCACGGTTCGAGAGAAAGGAATTCCGTGTCGCTCTCCAAAACCGCTACGCCGCTGCGGCGTCTGGCCGGGGTCGCCGCGGCCGGTGCGCTGATCACCGTCCCGCTCGCGGCCCTCGCGGCGACCGCGTCCGCCGAAACCACCGCCGACCAGGCGCAGATCCAGCTAGTGGACGCGCCGCAGCAGGGCACCGACATCGACGGCGGCCCTCGTCATTTCGAACGTTTCGAACGGCACGACGGGCCGGACTGTGGGCCGGACAACGGCCCGTGGCGGGATGGCCCGCGGCAGAAGCACTTCTTCCATGTGCTTCCGCCCACCGGGTCCAGTTAGACCCTCCGGCCGCATCGAAAAGGGCCCACTTCCGAGTTTCGGAGGTGGGCCCTGTGGTTTCGGTGCCAGGTCAGGCCATGCCCGCGATCCAGTTGTGCATCCAGGAGATGGCCGTCTGGCCGCCACCCACCGGGTAGCTGCCGTACAGGGTATGCGCCTGCGACTTGTAGAAACGCTCCAGGTCCTTGACTCGCTGCTCGTTGGCCGAGTCGGTCAGCTGCGCCTGCAGGACCGGGACACCGCCCGAACTCATCAGATCGCCGAAGATGTTGCCCGCCTCGATCTGGTAGCGCCACATGTTGGCCGGATTGGCGTCCGACGCCTGGGCGAGGAAACCGGCGAACCGTGTGACGAAGTCCTCGGTCGCGGTGGCGCAGTAGAGGTCGTCGAGCGCGCAGATGGTGCGGGTGCGGTCACTGATCCAGCCGAAGCCGCCGACACGGGGACCACCGGCGCCCGCTCCCGGCGCGACCGGGCCGACCTGGATGTCGGTGGGCGAACGACGCGGATCGGAGATCAGGCCCACGCCGGCGATGCGGTCGGGCGGCACGACACCGAGGCCGGTGCCGATCTCGGCGGCGAGGTCACCGGCGGCGTCCGCGCCCTGGCTGTAGCCGACCAGCGCGATCTTGGTCGCACCGCACTGCTGCGCCATGTTCGCGATCAGGCCACGCGCGTTGTCGACCGCTTCCTTCTTGGAGTTGCCGTAAACCTCGCCCTCCCAGGGAAAGGCGGTCGCGGCATAGGTCACGTAGTCGACCTCCGCGGAGGACGGTAGGCCACGGGTGACACCGGACAGCATACCCGGCTGCGGGTTCTTTTCGTGCCCGGTCTCCCAGGTACCCGGGATCGCCACCACGTACAGGCTCGGGCAGCCGGGGGCGGCGTTCGCCGAACCGCTACCGAGAACCAATCCGGACATCACGGTCGCGGACGCACCCAGAGCCGCGACGACCTTCTTCCACTGCATACCGCTCCAAACCTCGCCCTCGTCGACTTCCCGCCGAGTTGCCGCGTCAATGCTGAACGCACTGGATGTCGTTCCAGTGCACGCCGGGTGAACAGAAGTCACCCGACCGGATGAGGTGCGCTCATAACCACATCCCAAGATCAGCAGTACGCCGGAGATCACAATAAGGCCACGCCCGCCGCAATGCCATTCGAACCCCGCAGTGTGTCGGATTTCCGTGGCCGGGGCGACTCGAAGCCGGGAAATCGCACGCGAAAAGGCGCCTGCGGACGAGTTGTCCACAGGCGCCTTTCGTTTCCGCTCCGGTAAGAGAGGGGACCTAGCGCTGAGCCACCATGGTGGGGGTGATCGGCGCCGGGAGGGCGGTCTCGCCTTCCAGGTACCGGTCCACGCCCGCGGCCGCGGCGCGGCCTTCGGCGATGGCCCAGACGATGAGCGACTGGCCGCGGCCCATGTCACCCGCGACGAAGACGCCGGGAACGTTGGTCGCCCAGTTCTTGTCGCGCTGCACGTTGCCGCGCTGGTCGTAGCCGACGCCGAGATCGCTGAGCAGGCCCGGCTTCTCGGGACCGACGAAGCCCATGGCCAGCAGCACCAGGTCGGCCTCGAGCGTGAAGTCGGTGCCCTCCACCTTCTCGAACCGGCCGTTGACCATCTTGACCTCGTGCGCCTCCAGGCCGGTCACCTTGCCGTCCGCGCCGACGAAGCGCTCGGTGTTCACCGAGAACACGCGCTCGCCGCCCTCCTCGTGCGCCGAGGAGACCCGGTACATCAGCGGGTAGGTCGGCCACGGGGTGGACGCGGCCCGCTCCTCCGGGGGACGCGGCATGATCTCGAACTGGTGGATGCTCGCCGCGCCCTGCCGGTGCGAGGTGCCGAGGCAGTCGGCGCCGGTGTCGCCACCGCCGATGATGACGACCTTCTTGTCCTTCGCGTGGATGGGCGGCAGGCCCGCTTCGTCGGTGACGTCGTCGCCGAGCTGCACCCGGTTGGCCCAGGGCAGGAACTCCATGGCCTGGTGGATGCCGTCCAGATCGCGGCCCGGGATCGGCAGGTCACGCGCCAGCGTGGCGCCGCCGGCCAGCACGATCGCGTCGTACTGCTCGCGCAACTGCTCGGCGGTGATGTCGACGCCCACGTTCACACCGGTCTTGAAGATGGTGCCCTCGGCCTCCATCTGCGCGAGACGGCGATCGATGAAGCGCTTCTCCATCTTGAATTCCGGGATGCCGTAGCGCAGCAGACCGCCGATGCGGTCGGCCCGCTCGAACACGGTCACGGTGTGCCCGGCGCGGGTCAGCTGCTGCGCCGCGGCCAGACCGGCCGGGCCGGAACCGACGACGGCGACCTTCTTGCCGGTGAGGCGGGTCGGGTAGACCGGGGTCACCCAGCCCTCGTCGAAGGCGTTCTCGATGATCTCGACCTCGACCTGCTTGATCGTGACCGGATCCTGGTTGATGCCGAGCACGCAGGACGCCTCACACGGCGCGGGACACAACCGCCCGGTGAACTCCGGGAAGTTGTTGGTCGCGTGCAGCCGGTCGATGCCTTCGCGCCAGCGGTCCTTGTAGACCAGGTCGTTCCACTCGGGGATCAGGTTCCCCAGCGGACAGCCGTTGTGGCAGAACGGGATACCGCAGTCCATGCACCGGCTGGCCTGGGTCTGCAAGGTCTGGTGGGAGAAGTTCTCCTCGTAGACCTCTTTCCAGTCCATCAGGCGCAGCGGCACCGGGCGCCGCTTGGGCAGTTCCCGTGCGGTGTGCTTCAGAAAACCCTGGGGGTCAGCCACGAGCGGCCTCCATAATCGCTTCGTCCACGTCCTTGCCGCTCTTCTCAGCTTCGGAGATGGCGAGCAAAACCTTCTTGTATTCGCGCGGCATGACCTTCACGAAATGGTTCACCTGCTGCGACCAGTCGCTCAGAATGCGCTCGGCCACCGGGGAACCGGTCTGGTCACGGTGCTGGGTGATGATGTCGTGCAGCCAGGTGAAATCGTCACCGGCCAGCTGCTCGACGGCGTCGGCCTGCTCGGGATTGAGCTTGGACGCGAAGGTGCCGTTCGGGTCGAAGACGAACGCCACGCCGCCGGACATACCGGCGCCGAAGTTGCGTCCGGTCTCACCCAGGATGACCACCCGGCCGCCGGTCATGTACTCACAGCCGTGGTCGCCCACGCCCTCTACCACCGCGGTGGCGCCGGAGTTGCGCACGGCGAACCGCTCGCCGACCACACCGCTGAGGAAGACCTGGCCGCTGGTGGCGCCGAACAGGATCACGTTGCCCGCGATGATGTTCTGCTCGGCGACGAACTCGCCGGGCGCGTTCAGCGACGGGCGCACCACCAGGCGGCCGCCGGAAAGACCCTTGCCGACATAGTCGTTCGCGTCACCCTGCACGCGCAGCGTGATGCCGGCGGGCACGAAGGCGCCGAAGCTGTTGCCCGCCGACCCGGTGAAGGTGATGTCGATGGTGTCGTCGGGCAGGCCCGCGCCACCGTAGAGCTTGGTCACCTCGTGGCCGAGCATGGTGCCGACGGTGCGGTTCACGTTCGTGATCTTGGTCTCGAACTTCACCGCCTGACCGCGCTCGAGCGCGTCGCGGCTCTGCACGATCAGCTGCTGGTCCAGCGCCTTGTCCAGGCCGTGGTCCTGCGCCTTGGTGCAGCGGCGGTCCTGGTACATGAACGCCGTCTCGACGTCGTCCAGGATCGGCGAGAGGTCCAGCTTGCTGGCCTTCCAATGCTGCTTGGCGCGCGAGGTGTCGAGCAGGTCCACCCGGCCGATCGCCTCGTCCAGCGAGCGGAAGCCCAACTGCGCCAGCAGTTCCCTGACCTCTTCCGCGATGAACCGGAAGAAGTTCTCGACGAATTCCGGCTTGCCGGTGAACCGCTCGCGCAGCACCGGGTTCTGCGTCGCGACGCCGACCGGGCAGGTGTCCAGGTGGCAGACGCGCATCATGATGCAGCCCGACACCACCAGCGGTGCGGTGGCGAAGCCGTACTCCTCGGCGCCGAGCAGCGCGGCGATCATCACATCGCGGCCGGTCTTCATCTGGCCGTCGACCTGCACGACGATGCGGTCACGCAGCCCGTTGAGCAGCAGCGTCTGCTGGGTCTCGGCCAAGCCGAGCTCCCAGGGGCCGCCCGCGTGCTTCAGCGAGGTCAACGGCGAAGCACCGGTGCCGCCGTCGTGGCCCGAGATCAGCACGACATCGGCGTGCGCCTTGGAGACGCCCGCCGCGACGGTGCCGACGCCCGGCTCGGCGACCAGCTTCACGTGGATGCGCGCCTGCGGGTTCGCGTTCTTCAGGTCGTGGATCAGCTGCGCCAGATCCTCGATCGAGTAGATGTCGTGGTGCGGCGGCGGCGAGATCAGGCCGACGCCCGGCGTCGAGTGCCGCACCTCGGCGACCCACGGGTACACCTTGTGCGCCGGAAGCTGACCGCCCTCACCGGGCTTCGCGCCCTGCGCCATCTTGATCTGGATGTCGGTGCAGTTGGTCAGGTAGTGCGCGGTCACGCCGAAGCGGCCGGAGGCCACCTGCTTGATCGCGCTGCGCCGCCAGTCGCCGTTCTCCTCCGGCTCGAAGCGCGCCGGGGACTCGCCGCCCTCGCCCGAGTTCGACCGGCCGCCGAGACGGTTCATCGCGATCGCCAGGGTTTCGTGCGCCTCCGCCGAGATGGAGCCGTAGCTCATCGCGCCGGTGGAGAACCGCTTCACGATCGCCGATACCGGCTCGACCTCGTCGATGGAGATCGGGGAACGCGCGTTGTGCTTGAACTTGAACAGACCGCGCAGCGATGCCAGCCGCTCGGACTGGTCGTCGACCAGCTTGGTGTACTCCTTGAAGATCGAGTACTGGCCGGACCGGGTGGCGTGCTGCAGTTTGAACACCGTGTCCGGGTTGAACAGGTGGTATTCGCCCTCGCGCCGCCACTGGTACTCGCCGCCGACCTCGAGCTCGCGGTGCGCGCGCTCGTTGCGGTTCTCCAGGAACGCGATGCGGTGCCGCTGCGCGACGTCGTCGGCGATCTCGTCCAGGCCGATGCCGTCCAAGTGCGAGCGCAGGCCGGTGAAGTACTCGTCCACCAGGTCCTGCGACAGGCCGATCACCTGGAACAGCTGGGCGCCGTTGTAGGAGGCCAGCGTGGAGATGCCCATCTTGGACATCACCTTCAGCACACCCTTGCCCGCGGCCTTGTTGTAGTTCGCGACCGCCTTGCGGTAGTCGGCGGCCAGGTCGCCGGTGCTGCCCGGTACCTCGAGCGCGCCGCGCTCGAGCATGTCCTCGATGCTCTCGAAGGCCATGTAGGGGTTGATCGCGGCGGCGCCGAAGCCGACCAGGGTGGCCATGTGGTGCACCTCGCGGGCGTCACCGGCCTCCACGACCAGGCCGACCTTGGTACGGGTGCGCTCGCGCACCAGGTGGTGGTGCACCGACGAGGTCAGCAGCAGCGAAGGGATCGGCGCCAGCTTCTCGTTGGACTCGCGGTCGGACAGCACGATGATCCGCGCGCCGCCGTCGATGGCGGCCGACACCTGGGTGTTGATCGCCTCCAGCGCCCTGCGCAGGCCCTTGCCGCCCTTCTTCACGGGGTACAGGCCGCGCACGACCACCGAGCGCAGCTCGGGGTGCGATCCGTCGTCGTTGATGTGCACGAGCTTGGCCAGCTCGTCGTTGTCCAGGATCGGCTGCTCGAGCGCGATCATGTTGCAGGACTCCGGTCCCGGGTGCAGCAGGTCGGCCTCCGGGCCGATGTTGCGCTTGAGGCTGGTGACCACCTCTTCCCGGATCGCGTCCAGCGGCGGGTTGGTGACCTGCGCGAACAGCTGGGAGAAGTAGTCGAACAGCAGGCGCGGACGGGCCGAGAGCACCGCGATCGGGGTGTCGGTGCCCATCGAGCCGAGCGCTTCGCCTCCGGTCTTGGCCATCGGCGAGATCAGCAGGTTGAGCTCCTCGGTGGTGTATCCGAAGATCTGCTGGCGGATCAGCACGCGGTCGTGCGACATGTGCACGTGCGGGCGGTCGGGCAGGTCGGCCAGGCGGGAGACGCCCGCGTCCAGCCACTCCTGGTAGGGCTGCTCGGCGGCGAGCAGGGACTTGACCTCTTCGTCACCGACGATGCGGCCCTGGGCGGTGTCGACCAGGAACATGCGGCCCGGCTGCAAGCGCGCCTTCTTGACCACCTTGGACGGGTCGATGTCCAGGACGCCGACCTCGGAGGCCATCACGACCAGGCCGTCGTCGGTCACCCAGATGCGGCTCGGCCGCAGGCCGTTGCGGTCGAGCACGGCGCCGACGACGGTGCCGTCGGTGAAGCACACCGACGCGGGGCCGTCCCACGGCTCCATCAGCATCGAGTGGTACTCGTAGAAGGCCCGCTGCTGCGGGTTCATATTCTCGTTGCGTTCCCAGGCCTCGGGAATCATCATCAGCACGGCGTGGGGCAAGCTGCGGCCGCCGAGGTGCAGCAGTTCCAGCACCTCGTCGAACCGGGCGGTGTCGCTCGCCCCCGGGGTACAGACGGGGAAGATCTTCTCCAGCCGGTTCTTGCCCGCCGAGTCGACGCCGAAGACGTCGCTGCGCAGCAGCGCCTCGCGGGCGCGCATCCAGTTCTCGTTGCCGGTGACGGTGTTGATCTCACCGTTGTGCGCCACCCGGCGGAACGGGTGCGCCAGCGGCCAGGACGGGAAGGTGTTGGTGGAGAACCGGGAGTGCACGATGCCGAGGGCGCTCTCCACCCGGGAGTCCTGCAGATCCAGGTAGAACGCGCGCAGCTGCGGCGTGGTGAACATGCCCTTATAGACGAAGGTCTGCCCCGACAGGCTCGGGAAGTAGACCGACTCCCTGCCGACCGCACCCTCACCGGCTCCGGCCGACCCCAGCTCACGCTCGACGCGCTTGCGCACCACGTAGGCGCGACGCTCCAGATCCATATCCGACAGCGGATCGGAGGCGTTCTTCGGCGATGCGATGAAGATCTGCCGGAAGCTCGGCATGGCGTCGCGCGCCAGCGCGCCCAGCGACGACTCGTCGATCGGCACCTCGCGCCAGCCGAGGACGTCGAGGCCCTCTTCCTTGACGATCTTCTCCACGCCGTAGGCGGCGCGCGCGGCTTCGCGGCGGGCCTGCGGCAGGAAGGCGATACCGGTGGCGTAGGAACCCTCCGGCGGCAACTCGAAGTCCACGATGGCGCGGAAGAAGCGGTCCGGGACCTGGATCAGGATGCCCGCACCGTCGCCGCTGTTGGGCTCGGCGCCCGCGGCGCCACGGTGCTCGAGGTTCAACAGAGCCGTAATAGCCTTGTCGACGATGTCGCGGCTGCGGCGGCCGTGCATGTCGACGACGAATGCGACGCCGCAGGCGTCGTGCTCGTTCGCCGGGTCGTAGAGCCCGATGGGTCCAGGTGACCGGTGGCCAGGAAGTTGCGTCATGCCTCTGCCTTCAGGAAAGTCGGCCTTCGAAGAAAACGGCCTTTCGTCGAACGCCTCCGTACAAGACTGCGCCCGTACGTTCCGAAGCCAGCCGCGCTGATGGTCTTCGGCGTGCAGTCAGGTCTGCAGTTTTTTCCACCCGCTTCTGTGACGTAGTGGGTGCCCTTCGGTAACGGATCCCTAACAAGATCCTTACCTCCGAGCGGGTGCTCGACCGCTACGCTGAGCACCTGGCTAGGGCTGCCCGAGCGGGCGAGGTAGCCGAACGTTCTGTGTTCGGCGTAAGAGCAAACGATAAGTCAGGTCCAGGGCCCAACCAACTTAGGTTGCGCTAATAACCAGGTTTAGCTGGGCTTCTGCATTGGGTCCTCCACGTGTGCGCGCCGTCCAGTGTAAAGCAGCGAGCGCCATGCGATCGATCCCCATGGCACCCGGTGCCAGCTGGGAAAACCGACGCGCGACACCTACCCGAGACCTTCCTCACGAGACCCGGAAACCGCCCTCACCTGCGTCGAAATGGATTTCCCCCGCGGGATGCCCGGCAAACCAAGTGGCGGCGGCTAACTCGGCGCTGTGACCGATGAGAGATTTCCGACAGCTGCGTGACAAGCAATGAATATGATCCGACCGTCCGGACTCTTTTGCCCACTGTGGGGTTCAGCACATAACCAGCAAATATCAGGAAGTGGTGTTGGACACATCTTTCCGCGCGGGCCGCCCGGCGGGCCCGGCCGCGCCCTACGCCGCGCAGAGCGACACGGCGGCCCGCACCAGCGCCGCTCGGTGCAGGACATCGGCGCGGTCCGCGACGACCACGCCGAAGACGCTGCGCGCCAACTGTTCCGCGCAATCCGGCGCGGTCAGCTCCGCTCGGCGCCCGGCGAGCTGATCGAGGATCTCGACGTTCACCCGGTCGATGACCGGGCGCACCGAGTCGAGTCCCACCGGCGCGGTGGGCGCCGCGGCCGGGTCGAAGCGCCACCTCGTCATCAGCCCCCGCTGCACCGTCTTGCTGGCCTCGATCTGCCCGAGGAAAACCTGCCGCACCCAGTTCTCCGACAGCTCACGGTCGTGGCCGAGCCGGATCATGACCTCGTAGACCTCCGCCTCACGGACCGGATCGTCGATGGTCGGCTCGATGCCGCGCTCACCCGCGGTCGACCACTTCGCGGCGGCCACCGCGTCGGCGGTGTCCAAGCGCTCGACCACGAGGGCGACCAGCCGGTCGAGCGACCGGTCGGCCGGAGCGGCCCCCGCGCTGACCGGCCAGATCAGAAGCGCTGCCGCCAACAGCGTCAACCAGACTCCGCGCACGTTGTGACCTCCTGGTATCGCCCACCCCGGATACGAAGCACCGGATGATCTGTGAGCCTTGCCACATCCGACCGTCCCTGCTCGCTGCGAACCGGGCGAGCCTGTCACGCTGTCACAACGAATCCGTGACAGTTTCGTCGCGCCCGTGAAAGCGCCTGGGACGTAGAGGATGTGCATTCCGATGACCGTCACCGGCTTGTTCACCTGGCTCGGCGGCGGCCGGACCAGCGCGATCAGCGATCGTCACGAGCGTGCCGGATACGCCGTCACCGGTGCTGTGGTGCTGTGGTTCGCCACGATCTCCGGTGTGGTCGCCGCCCTGGCCGCGGCCTCGGCGTGGCCGTGGTCGGCCGCGCTGGCCTCGGGCATCGTGGTCGCCGCGCTCACCGGCGCGCTCGCCAGGGCACTGGCGACCGCGCGGCCGAGCGGCGGACCGGATCGGCTCGGGCTGGTCGCGCGCATCGCGGTCGCCGTGCTGGCCGGTGGGCTACTCGCGGAACTGGCCGCGATCGTGCTGTTCAGCGGGTCCGTCGACCGGGTGCTGGCGGAGAAGGCGCACCGCTCGCTCGATTCCGCGCCGCGGGTCGTCGCGGCGCAGGCGGAACTGGACCGGGCGAAAGCCGACCGGGCCGCGCTCGAACAGGCGATCGCGATGGCCCAGAACGATATCGACCACGCCCTGGTGATCGCACGCTGCGAATTCAATCCGACCCCGGAGTGCCCGCAGACCAGGATCACCGGCGTGCCGGGCCGTGGGCCGGAAGCGCAGACGGCCAACGCCATGCTCGACGACGCCCGCAAGCATCTCGCCACCGCGCAGGACCGAGTGGACGCGGCCGATCGCCGGATCGACGCCGACCAGGCCGCCCTGTCGGCCGCGCGCACCGCCGCCTTCGACGACGCCGACCGTGGGCTCGGCGCGCGCTGGCAGGCGATGAACGACTACACCGTGCACGACGCGCTGCCGCTGCGCATTCTCACCATCCTGGCGTTCGTCGCCTTCGCGCTGCTGCCGCTGGTGCTGCGCTGGTGGCGTGGCGAGACCTCGTTCGACCGGCACAACGCGGCGCGCACCGTGCACGACCGCGCCGAGCGGGAAGCCGACGCGGTGATCGCGGTCAAGCAGGCCGAGGTACGCGCCGAGGCCGAGACCCTGCGCGCCGAGCAGCAGCTCACCGCCGCTCGTCTCGCCGTCGAGGCGGACACCGCCATCGATCGGGAACGGCAGCGCACCCGCATCATCGCGGCCATCGGCGGCATCGAGATCGGCATCACCGAGCCGCCGCGCCGCCCCGAACTTCCCGCCGCCACGGCGGACGACCGAAAGGACAGCGCCATGCCCGACGAGGCGACGCCGAACCTACCCGCGCCCACCGGCGTGCACCCGCAGGTGCCCGCCGTCGCATCCGCACCGGCAGCGCCGAGCGGCGGCGGTCTCGAGCTGCCGCTGATCGGCACGGTCCCGTTCACCGACACCGCGGCGCGTTTCATCCGGCCGCTCGTTCCGTCCTTCGTCGCCAACGCGATCGATACGGCCACGCATCCGTTGCGCACGGCGCGGCAGGCGTTCGAGGAGGTCGAGGAGATCACCTTCACGCTGCGGCGCACCCGCAAGGTCACCGTCGACGGCCAGACCTCGCATCCGCAGGCGGTCGGCTACCAGTTGCCCCCCGGCGCGCCCGAGATCGCGCACGCCCAGCACATCGCCGCCACCGTCGTGGACGCCGCGTACTCCGCGCCGCACGCCCCGCGCTATTCCTCGCTTCCGCCCACCGGCGCAGCCGGCTACGGTCTGCCCACCGGCGCCCACCGTGACGAACTGCCGGGCCACCACCGCCCCGAACTCCCCGAGCCCGGCCGCCGCGAACTGCCGCCGGGTCGCTGACCGCACCACTGCCACCCACGGCCCACCCGGCGCCGGATCCGGCCGAGTGCGACCTACGGCGCTGGGGCGCTCCGCGGCTTACGCTGCACCCATGCAACACAGGGAGGTGACGCTCGCCGCGGCGCCGTGGGGGTCGCGATTGCTCGGGTCCGCCGAGGAGTCGTCAGGGCTACGACGCATTCGCGTCCAGCTGTTGCTCACCGTGCCCACGCTGTTGGGCAATCTGACGGGCATGGTCGTGTCGATCGTCCTGGTCGGCTTCGTCTTGCCGGGCCCGTCGGTGTTCACCCGGGATCTCCTGCTGCTCGACGTGCTCGCCGCACCGCTGTACGCGACCTGCGCGCTGTTGCTCGGCCTGTGGTGGGGCACCACCCGCGAATTGCGCGCGCTGCGGTGGGCCACCGATCCGGACCGCGTGCCGACCGAGGAGGAGATGGCCGCGGCCACGGCGGTGCCGCGCAGGCTGGTGCGCGACCAAGCGCTGCTGTGGTTCGGCGGGCTCGTGCTGCTGACCACGCTGTACGGGCTGGCCGAACCGCAACTGATCCCGAAGGTGGCCTTCGGCATCGCGATCAGCGCCATCGTGGTGTGCGCGAACAGCTACCTGATCATCGAGTTCGCGCTGCGGCCCGTCACCGCCCGGGTGCTGGAAGCCGCGGATTCCGGTCGGCGCCGCGGCATCGGCGTCTTCGGACGCTCGCTCGTCGTCTGGGTGGTCGGCTCCGGCGTGCCGGTGGCCGGAATGATGGTGCTCGCGGTGCTGGCGCTCACGATGGATGACGTCACCAAGGCGCGACTGGCGGTCTGCGTGCTGTCGCTCGGCGGCGCGACACTGGTCTTCGGTCTCCTGCTGATGACGCAGACGTTGGCCGCGACCGTCGCGCCCATCCTCGGCGTGCGCCGCGCAATGCGTCAGGTGGAGGACGGCGATCTCGATGTCGCGCTGGCCGTTTACGACGGCACCGAGCTGGGTGAGCTGCAGAGCGGTTTCAACCACATGGTGGAGGGCCTGCGCGAGCGCGAGCAGATCAGGGACCTGTTCGGCAGGCATGTCGGCCGTGAGGTCGCCGCGGCCGCGTTGGCGGGCGACCCGGCGCTCGGCGGTGTGGAGACCGACGCCGCGGCCCTGTTCATCGACATCGTCGGCTCGACGACCATGGCCGCGACCATTCCCGCGCCGGAGATGGTCGCCATTCTCAATCGGTTCTTCGGCATCGTGGTCGACGAGGTAGAGCGCCACGGCGGGCTGGTCAACAAGTTCGAGGGTGACGCGGCCCTGGCCGTCTTCGGCACGCCCGCTCCGCTGGCCGACGCCCCGGGCGCGGCGCTGGCCACCGCCCGCGCGATCCTGGCTCGGCTCGACAGCACCGCGACCGATTTCGTCGCGGCCATCGGCGTGGCCGCGGGCCGGGTGGTCGCGGGCAATGTCGGCGCGCATCAGCGCTACGAGTTCACCGTCATCGGCGACGCCGTCAACGAAGCGGCTCGCCTGTGCGAACTCGCCAAGCAGCAGGGCCTGCTGCTCGCCTCCGGCGCAACCGTCGCGGCGTCCGCCGAGTCCGAAGCCGGACACTGGCGGCTCGGTGAATCCGTCACCCTTCGCGGCCGCCTCGCGCCGACCCGGCTCGCCCGCCCGGCCTGACGACCGAGGTGTCAGGCGCGGGTCTTGGCAAGATTTTCGACGATCTCGGCGGTGCAACCGGTTTCGCCGAGGAGGGGGAAGATCCGTTCGATGCTGTTGCGGTGCGCCTCCACGTTCAGATCGGCCATGGCGTCCGTCGCGAGCGTGACGTGGTAGCCGTGTTCGAAGGCGGCGCGAGCGGTCGACTCCACGCCGATGCTGGTGGTGAGCCCGGCCAGCACGATCTGTGTGACGCGGCGGCGGCGCAGTTGCAGATCGAGGTCGGTTCCGTGGAAGGCACCCCAAGTGCGCTTGGTCACCGTGATGTCGTCAGGGTGACCGGCGAGGTCGTCGACGATGACATCCCAGCCGTCGGGCAATGAACCTGGTGGGCTCGAGATGTCGCTGCGACCTGGAGCGGCATCCGCTCCGTCCGCACGGGCCGTCATCCGCACCAGGACGACCGGGGCGCTGTGCTCGTGGAAAGCACGGGCCAGCTCGACCGCCCGGGCGACCACTTCTCGACCGGTATAGGGGACGGTCGGCGCGTCGATGAGGGCGTTCTGCAAGTCGACGAGGACCAGCGCGCTGGACGGGTCGAGTGCGGTGACAGTCATGAATTTTGCCTGGCTTCCTGCGAAACGCTTGCCGTTTGTGGTTGAAGGGTTGTCGCCACCGCAAGGTCGGGTGCAGGTGCGGATTCCTGGCGACGGGGTAGCAGCAGCGGGCTGACGAGGATCAGCAGTCCCGCGACCGTGATAGCCGTGCGCGGGCTGGTCACGTCGGCGAGCAGTCCGCCGAGCGCGCTGAGCACTGCGATGGAAGCGCTGCTGCTGATCGACCAGGCCGACAGGGTGCGGGCGACGCGGTCTTCGGGTGTGTGCTCGAGTCGATAGGTGGCCAGTACCGGGTTGTACAGGCTCATGCTGATGATGATCGCGAGCTCGACAGCGATCACCGTCGCGAGGCCTGCGACACCGGGCTGGACGAACGCGAGGCCGATCAGCCAGATCGCGCGCAGCGTGCCGACGGTGCGCAGGACCCGGTGCCTGCCGTATCGCTCCACGACACGGCCGGCAAGGCGTGAGCCGATGAGTCCGCCGACGCAGGGGGCGGCGAAGGCGAGGCCGTACTGCCAGGGTGGGAATCCGAGCTCGCGGAGCAGCAGTACGGCCAGGAGCGGCTCGGTGGCCATGATCAGTCCGCCCACGAGCAGCTGGTTGAGGTAAAGCGCCCGTAATCCCGGATGAGCCAGCAGGTACCGCCAGCCTTCGAGCAACTCACCGGCCCGCAGCCGGGTCTTGCCGGTCCGCCGCGGAGGTTCTTCCCTGCCGCGAATCGCCGTGACCGCCAGCGCGGAGAGCAGGTAACTCAGCGCGTCGGCCACCACGGTGGTGACCGGCCCGAACAAACCGATCGCCGCTCCGCCCAGCGGCGGCCCTACGGCGGTGGAACTCCACGTCGTCGACTCGAATCGCGCGTTGGCCACGAGCAGGTCCTCGGGCCGCACAAGGGCTTTGAGATAGGCGCCGCTCGCCGCGTTGAAGGCGATCTTGGCCGCGGCGACCACGGCCGAGACGACCAGCAGCTGGACGAAACCGAGTCGGCCGAAGGCATAGGCGAGCGGGATCGTCGTCATGACCGCGAACCGGGTGAGGTCCATCGCGATCATCACCGGTCGCTTGCGGCGATATTCCACCCACGGCCCGAGCGGCAACGCGATCAGCGCGCCCACCGCCGGCCCCACCGCCGACAGCGCGGACACTTGTCCGGGGCCTGCGTGCAGCACCAGCACGGCGATCAGCGGCAACGCACCGAACCCAAGACCCGACCCGTAGGCGCTGACCGCGTAGGCCGCCCACAACCATCCGAACTGCCGACCGAGAGATCGTCCGGTCCCCAAGCTTCGCACCTCTCGATCGCACAACTCACTGTTGACCGCCATGGATCAAAGCAAGGCGCGGAGGTGTGATCAAACAACCGAATCAGCGATGATCCACAACCAAATGTTGTGTGATTCGAACGCAGCGACTACCTCGACTTCACACGAGCGGACGCGCCCGACACCCAGGTCCGGGTATTGCATGGGCGCAGCGCATCCCGCGCATCACGGCGACGGCCGGCTTGATCGGCACCGCAGTCGGTCCGATGTCGCGCGGTGAACCCTCATGATCGTCTTCAGCGGGCTCACCGCCGCCGACCGGGCAGTGGTGGTTCCGCAGCCGGCGGGTCGGCCGCGGCCTCGAACACCGGCGTGGGCAGCGCCGCGCAATCCGGCCCGCGAAATCACCCGCGCGCATGGCGCAAACGGAACGCCACCGCGGCCGCGATCAACAAGATCGCGGTGGTACCGAGGGCCGCGAAGTGGATGCCCGAGACGAAGGACTCGTGCACCGAGGCGAGGAACGCGCGCCCGGCGGCCTCCGGCAATTCACGTGCGAAAGCCGTGGCGGCGCCCAAGGATTCCGAGGCGGCAGCCATCCGGTCGCCCGGCACGTGCGTCGGATCGAGACCGTTGCGGAAGATCGCCATGACCACGCTGCCGAGGATCGCGACGCCCAGCGCGACGCCGGTCTCGTACGCGGTCTCCGACACGGCGGCGGCCGCGCCCGCGCGCTCCGGCGGCGCCGAGCCGACCACCAGGTCGGAGGACACGGTGAGCGCGACGCCCACGCCTGCCCCGATGAACAGGAAACCGAGTACGAACGGCGTGGTACTGGCGGCCGCGTCGGGGCCGAGCAGGCCGAACAGCGCCGCGCCCACCGCCGCCGTGATCAGCGCGCCGCCCAGCACCGTGCCCGGCCGCAGCCGCCGCACCAGCCAGGCCGCGGCGAGCGAGGCGATCATCCCGGCCGACAAACCGGGCAGCAACAGCAATCCCGCTTGCAGTGGGGAGCGTCCCAGCACCAACTGGAGGTACTGCGAGCCGAAGAAGAGCACACCGGCCAGCGCGAACACCGCGAGCAGATTGGTCAGCACCGCGGTACGGAACTTCGGCAGCGCGAACAGCGCCAGGTCCAGCATCGGTTGCTCCAATCGTCGCTGCCTGCGCACGAACCACGCCCCGGCAAGCAGGCCGATCAGACTGATCACCGCGACCCGGACACTCGGCCCGTGCGCCGCGAATTCCTTCACCGCGTACACCACCGGCACCAGCGCGAGCATCGACAGCACGGCGCTGAGCAGGTCGAAACGACCGGGCCGCGGATCACGCGACTCCGGGATCAGCAGCGGACCGAGCCCGATCAGCACCAGCATGACCGGCAGGTTCACCAGGAAGACCGAACCCCACCAGTAGTGCTCGAGCAGCCAGCCGCCCAGCAGCGGTCCCGCCGCGGCGCCACCGCCCGCCATCGCGCTCCACACCGCGATCGCGACGGTTCGCTGCCGCGGATCGAGGAACATCGACCTGATCAGTGCCAGCGTCGCGGGCATCAGCGTCGCACCGGCGACACCCTGCAGTACGCGCGCCGCGATGAGCATTTCCGGCGTCAGGGACCACGCCGCGAGTATCGATGCGACACCGAATCCCGCCGCGCCGAACAGCAGCAATTTGCGCCGCCCGATCCGGTCGCCGAGGTTGCCCATGACGACGAGCAATCCGGCGAGCACGAACGAGTAGACGTCGATGATCCACAGCAGTTGCGGCGTGGTCGGCGCGAGATCGGCGCTGATCGCGGGCACGGCCAGATCGAGCACCGTCGCGTCGACGGCCAGCAGCAGTAGCGCGAGCGCCAGCACGGACAACCCCACCCACTCGCGTGTCCCCGCTCGAGGTGGGGCGTTGGTCGATCGTTCGGCGGGTTGCGCGGTCTGGGTGGTCATGACTTTCTCGACTTCCGTCGTCTGTTTCTTACCGTCCAGACGGTATAGTACTTACATAACCGTCCGGACGGTATAGTCAACCGGGTGACGGCTGACACCCGCGACCGAATCCTGGATGCGCTCGAGACCTTGCTCCTGGAAAAAGGCATGTCGCACGTGACCCTGGAGAATGTCGCGGCCACCGCGGGCGTCTCCAAAGGCGGCTTGCTCTATCACTTCAAGAGCAAGGACGCGCTGCTCGCGGGCTTGGTCCGCAGACTGGCCGACCGTGCGGGCCAGCAGTTGGACAACTCGGTCGCCAAAGGCGGCTCGGTAGCCGAGTGGTACCTGCAGACGCCGAACCCGGCCGTCGAGGCGGAGGCGGTGGAGCTGGAGCTCTACCGGTCCATGCTCGCGACCATGCGCACCATCGACGCCACGCCCGAGCCGGACGAGGTGCAGCAGGCGTTGGTGGACCTGATGAATTCCTGGTCGGACGGTCTGGACGAGGAGGTCGCCGACCCGGTTCAGGCCGACCTCATCCGGCTGGTCGGCGACGGCGTGTACCTGCGCGCGCTGCTCGGTCTTCCGCCCATCGATCCCGTTCGCTACCGGCACGTGGTGGACCGCTTACTGCGGCGCTGACGGTTAGACTCGGCCCGTGCTGCCAGCCGCCGAACCGGCCGGCGCCGTCGGGGCGGGAACAGATCCGGTACCGGGGTCTCCTGGAGCGACGGTGCCGATCCGACCGCTGAGTTTCCGCGAACTGCTCGATGTGCCGTTCGCGCTGATCCAGGCGAACATCCGCGCCCTGGCCGGGTTGAGCGCGACGGGCCTGCTGCTCGCCGAAGCCGTGGTCGTCGCGGTGACCGCGGGCGCCTCCGCGCTCACCGACGGCTCCGACCCCGGCACCGCCTGGGCGGCGATCCTGTCCACCGCGGCCTGCGCGTGGCTGCTGCGGTTCGCGTTACGCGGCACGACCGTGGCCCTGGGGCTCGCGACCGTCGACGGAACCCCGATCGGCCGACGGACCGCGCTGCGCCGATTCGGTGGGACGCTCGGTCCGTTGCTGGTCTTCCAACTGCTGTTCACCATGGTGGGCGTCGGCGTGCTCGCGGTGGGCGGCCTGCTGATCGTGACGCTGCCGCTCGCGGCGATCTGGCTGGGCCGGCTGCGCGCCCGCCGCTGGGTCGCGGTGCCGGTGCTGTTGGTCGAACGCACGACGCATCGCGACGGCGTCGCGCGCGCGAAACTGCTCGCCGAAGGCGCGGAGTGGCCGACCACCGGGCTCTGGATCGCCCAGCGGGCCCTGTTCACGCTGCTCGCCGTCCCACTGCTCGGCATCCCGCTGTTCGTCTCGGACTTCTCCGGCACGCACCGGTGGCCGGTGATCGTGCTGACCACGTCGGCGGTGCTGCTGCTGACGGCATTCGGCGAAGTGATCGAGGCTTCGTCGCGGGTGGTGTGCTACGTCGATCGCCGCTGCCGCAGAGAGGGTTTGGACATTCGCATTCCGAGGCGGGAGGCGCGATGAGCGATCCCGTGCCGATGGAGCCGCGAACGGCCGACCCCGCGCCCGGCACCCCGCGGCTCGGCGCCGCCGCCGATCATCGCGCCGCCGCCGAAACAGCCGCCGCGAAGCGGGATTTCGACCGCGCCCTGCGGGAACGTTTCCGCGCCGTGCTGCGCGGCCTGGAACAAGGCGGTGTGCTGGAGGTGCGGCGGTCGCGGACCGCGCGGGAGACCGCCGACGACGTGACGACCGCGTTGCCGCTCGAGACCGCCACCGAGTTCCAGCCCGCCGCACGAAGCTTCGACGAGGTGGTCTACGGCGGACGCCGCGCCACCGAGGACGAATACCGCAGGCTGGAACACGCCGACCGGTTCTCCGGGTCCGCGCCGCCCCCCGCACCGGAACCGGTCGAGATCGAGGCGGTCGAGCAGACGCCGCGCACCAGGCGAAAACTGCCGCCGCTGCCGAACCTGGTGCGCGATCCCAGGTTCTGGGCGGTGCTCGCCGCGACGGCCGCGTTGTTGCTGCTGGTCTACGGCGTCGCGCAGTCCTGCGGCGCGCCGATCGCGCCTACCGCCCCGCCGCCGCAACCGCCGCCGGATCTGCCCGACGTCCCTCCGCCGGACCGCCCCGGCTTCGGGGCGGGCGACGACGCGATCTGGGACCGGTTGCCCGCACCGGTCTTCTACGGCGGCGTGCAGTTCCTGATCGCCGCCGCGCTGGTGGTGTGGTGGCGTGCCCGCAGACGGGGCGCTCTGGTGCGCGAACCCCGCCCCGTCGAAGTGGCCGCGAACGAACTGCTCGGCGGCCAGGCCGCGCTGTATCGCCGCTCGAAGGATCACGATCACGTCGCCGGAAAGCTGCGGGCGGCCGCGCTGCGCCGCATCCGCACCCCTCTCGGCATCACGGCCGACACCCCGCCGGACCGGATCGTCGCCGTGATCGCCGCGCGCGTCGGCGCCGACCCGGCCCAGATCGGCGCCGCCCTGTTCGGCCCGGTTCCCGATCCCGAGACCCTCCGGGTGGTCGCCGCTCAGCTCGAATGGATCGAATCGGAGGTCGGATGAGAAGCCCTCGCCCGGTCCTCGCCCGGCTCACCGCCTGCGGGAACGCCCGCGAACCACAGGAGATGGAATGACCAGCACCGAGACCACCCCGACGGCCGAGCAGGCGAGCGCCGCGTTCCATGCTCTGCGCGCCGAGATCGGCAAGGCGGTGGTCGGCAACGACAACGCGGTCATGTACCTGGTGCTCGCGCTGCTGTGCCGCGGCCACGTCCTGCTCGAAGGCGTGCCGGGGGTGGCCAAGACGCTGCTGGTGCGGGCGCTGGCCACGGCGCTGGACCTGGAGCACGCGCGGGTGCAGTTCACCCCCGACCTGATGCCCGGCGACGTCACCGGGTCGCAGATCTACGATCCGCACTCCGCCGAGTTCACCTTCCGGCACGGCCCGGTGTTCACCAACCTGCTGCTCGCCGACGAGATCAACCGCACGCCGCCGAAGACCCAGTCGGCCCTGCTCGAGTCGATGGAGGAGCGCCAGGTCTCGGTGGACGGGAAACCACGGCCGCTGCCCGATCCGTTCGTCGTCGTCGCCACCCAGAATCCGATCGAACAGGAGGGCACCTATCCGCTGCCGGAGGCGCAGCTAGACCGGTTCCTGTTCAAGGTGGACATCCACCTGCCCGGTCGCGACGACGAGTTCCGCATCCTGCAACGCCACGCCTCGGGTTTCGATCCGCGCGACCTCACCGCCGCGGGACTGCGTCCGGTCGCGGGCCCGGCGCACATCGCCGCCGCCCGCACCGCGATCGCGCAGACCACGATCAGCCCCGAGGTGCTCGCCTACACCGTCGACGTGTGCCGGGCCACCCGCATCTCGCCCGCCGTACAGCACGGCGCGTCGACCCGCGGCGCGACCGCCCTGATGGCGGCCGCCCGCGCGTTCGCCTGGCTCAACGGGCGCGGGTTCGTCACGCCGGACGATGTGAAGGCCGTCGCCGTCGCCGTGCTGCGGCACCGCCTGCACCTGCGCCCGGAGGCCGAACTGGACGGTGTGACCACCGAAGGCGTGCTGTCGTCGCTGCTGCTCTCGGTCCCGGTCCCGGTGTAGCCGATGGTCGTCACCGGTCGGCTGGCCGCCGCGGCAGGCGTGGCGGCCCTGTTCGTCACCCTGGTCCTGCCCTCGGTGGTCGGCGTGGTCGTGGTGACCTGCGTCCTGGCCGCCGGGCTGCTCGTCGATCTCGGCGCTGTGGGGCGGGCGCGCGACCTGTCGCTGTCCCGCGAGGCATTGACCACGGTGCGGCTCGGCCGCTCCGCCGAGGTGGAACTCGTCGCGGTCAACACCGGAGCCCGCAGGCTGCGCGGGACGGTGTGGGACGACTGGCCCGACAGCGCACGCGCCGAGAACGGCGCGCACGTACTGGATCTCGCCCCTGGTACCAAGGTCCGTTTCCGCACCGCGCTCACGCCCACCTACCGCGGCGATCGGGTCGCGGGCCGGATCACGGTGCGACTGATCGGCCCGCTCGGACTGGCGGGCAGGCAGACGAGGCGGGACGTGCCCGCCCGGGTGCGGGCGCTGCCCGCGTTCCGCGCCGAACGGCTGCTGCGGTCGAAAGTCAGAAGGTTGCAGCACCTCGACGGCCGCAATCTGGCCAACCTGCGCGGGCAGGGCACCGAATTCGACTCGTTCCGCGAGTACGTCGCCGGTGACGACGTGCGCGCGATCGACTGGCGCGCCACCGCCCGCGCCACCGACGTCCTGGTCCGCACCTGGCGGCCGGAGCGCAACCGGCACGTGCTGATGCTGCTGGACACCGGCCGGGTCAGCGCGGGCCGGGTCGGCGACGGTACGCGCTTGGACGCGAGCATCGAGGCGGCCCTGCTGCTCGGCGGTCTCGCCGCCGCCGCGGGGGATTCGGTCGACCTGCTCGCCTTCGACCGCCGAGCGCGCGCCGAGGTCCGAGGTGTCGGCGGAAAGGGTCTCCAGCTGAAGTTGATGCACGCGATGGCCGGAATCACTCCCGCCCTCGTCGACACCGACAGCGCCGGACTGGTGCGAGCGGCCATTCAGCGCACTCGCAGGCGCAGCCTGGTCGTCTGGTTCACCAGCTTGGACGGCGCCGCGGTGGAGGAGAACCTGTTGCCCGTGCTGCCGGTCCTGGCGCAACGGCACCGCGTGCTCATCGTCTCGGTGACCGACCCCGATGTCGCCGCGGCGGCCACCCGGCGCGACAACCTGTCCGACCTGTACGCCGCGGCCGCGGCCGAATCCGTGCTCGCCGAACGCGCGCTGGTCCAGGAATCGCTGCGGCGCACCGGGATCGCGGTCGTCGCGGCGTCTCCGGAACGACTGCCGGAGGCCCTGGCGGACGAATATCTGGAGCTGAAACAATCCGGAGCCCTTTGAGTCTTTTCCGCCGGGCGCCGCGGTCTCGTCGAAGCGCGTCCTCGCGCGCCCGCCGAGGAGGATCATGACCCCATGGCCTCAGATCTCGCCGCCTTCGTCCGCGGATTGCCCAAAGCGGAACTGCACCTGCATCTGGAAGGGACGCTGGAGCCGGAGCTGAAGTTCCGCCTCGCCCGGCGCAACGGCATCGAGCTGCCGGAGAAGAGCGTGGAAGAGGTCAAGCAGACCTACCGATTCCATGACCTGACGTCATTCCTCCAGGTCTACTACCCCGCGATGCGCGTGCTACAGCGCCCGGAGGACTTCCACGACCTCGCCTTCGACTATCTGCGCCGAGCGCACGGCCAAGGCGTGCGTCACGCCGAGTTGTTCTTCGATCCGCAGGCGCACACCGGGCGCGGAGTCCCGTTCCCCACGGTGATCAGCGGATACCGGTCGGCGATCGCACGGGCGCGGCGGGAGCTGGGGATATCCGCCGAACTGATTTTGTGCTTCCTGCGCGACCATTCCGCGGAGTACGCCATGGCGACGCTGCTGGAAGCGCTGCCGTACAAGAGCTGGATCCTCGGTGTGGGACTGGATTCCGACGAGCGGGGCAACCCGCCGAGCAAGTTCGCCGCCGTCTTCGAACGCGCCCGCGCGGAAGGGTTCCTGCTGACGATGCACTGCGACATCGACCAGCCGGATTCGATCGAGCACATCCGCCAGGCGCTGGAGGACATCGCCGTCGACCGCCTCGACCACGGCACCAACATCGTGGAGGACGACCGTCTGGTCGAACTGGCCTGCTCCAAGGGGATCGCGCTCACCTGCTGTCCGGTGTCGAACTCCTTCGTCACGGCGCAGATGAAAGCCGAGGAGATCGTCGGTCTACTGAGTCGTGGGCTGACGGTGACGGTCAACAGCGACGACCCCGCGTACTTCGCCGCCTACGTTGCCGACAACTACCTCGCGCTCGCCGAGCAAGGTGGTCTCGGGACCGAGCAGGTGGTCGAGTTGGCCCGGAACTCCTTCCGTGCCTCGTGGATCACGCCCGCACGGCAGGACGCCTATCTGCGCGAGATCGACGACTACGTGGCGGCGAACGGCTGACCGGCGCGCGGCGGGAAGACCGGGTACAGCGGCCACGGCAGCACCCGGCGCTGCCGTTCGGCGATGACCGCGCCGAGAATCTGCGACGGCGGACAACCGGCCGGTGGCGCGACGCGCAGCCGGCCGCACACCTCGGCAACGAGCGCCGTCCCCAGCTGGTGTTGCGCCGCGGGCGTCAGGGTGCGCAAGCGGGTCAGGTACTGCCGCACCGCCAGCGCCAGATCTTCCGGTAGTCCGGACAGCTCGAGCTGCGCGCTCCAGCCGGTCAGCCACGGCGGCGCGATCGCGAGCGCGGGCGGCGGCAGCGGGCGCTGCGCGTGCACGACCACGGTGCCGGCGAGCACGTCACCGATCCGCCGCGCATGCGGCGAGCACATCGAGGTGAGCACCGCGATGGCGCCGAACCCGCCCAGCATCCAGAAATCGACGATCGCGCCCGCCAGGCCGCGGGTGAGCGCGTGCCGGAAATCGATCGGCCCGCCGTCCTCGCGCACCACCCGCAGCCCGAGCATCAGCTTGCCCAGTGTTCGTCCCCGCCAAGCGGTCTCACAGGTCACGGGGTACCCGACCAGCACGGTCACGATGGTCACCAGTGCGACCACGTCCAACCAGGCCGAGTCGACGCCCGCGGGCAGCAGCAACGTGACGATCGCGAACAACAGCATGAACCCGAGCGTGCACTGGGCCAGCACGTCGATCAGGAACGCGGTGGCCCTGGTGGGGATGCGGGCGATCGGCAGTTCCAGGGCCACTGCTTCGCCGGTGGTGAACTCAGCCATGTCGATAGCATTCTTGCGACCGGCGGGAGTGGGAGGCAACCGAATGGACGTGGACGCATACAGCCTGGCGCACCGCAGGGCGTGGGACCGGCTCGACTACCTGTCCACCCGGAGCAAGCTCACCGGCGCGGAGGCGGACGAACTCGTCATGCTCTACCGCCGCACCTCCCAGCAGCTGGCGCGGCTGCAGTCACACAGCCCGGACCCGGAGCTGATCGCCGGGCTGAGCGCGCTGCTGGCACGTGCGCGCGGCCGGGTGCTGGGCACGCGAGCCGACACTTGGCAGGAGATCGGACGGTTCTTCAGTCACCGTTTCCCGGCGGCGCTCTATCGGGCATGGCCGTGGTGGGTCGGCGTCGCCGCGGTGTTCCTGTCGGTGTCGGCCGGGTTGGCAGTCTGGGTGGACCGGTTCGATTCGGCCCGCGAGGTGCTCGGAATTCCCGAGGACACAAGGAGCCTCACCGCGCCGGGCGGCGCGTTCGAGACGTACTACTCGGAGCATCCGCAGGAGGCCTTCGCCGCGCAGGTATGGACGAACAACGCATGGGTGACGGCGATCGCCTTGTTCACCGGCGTCTTGATCCTGCCCGCGGTCTACCTGCTGTTCATGAACGCGCTCAACCTGGGTGTCAGCGCGGGCCTGATGGCTGATGCGGGGCGGCTGGATTCGTTCTTCGGCTTCATCCTTCCGCACGGCACGCTGGAGCTGACCGCGGTGTTCGTCGCGGGCGGCGTCGGCCTGAAACTCGGTTGGACGCTGATCGATCCGGGTCGGCTCAGCCGGGTGGAGGCGGTGGCCAGGCAGGGCCGGGCGACCGCGACCGTAGCGCTCGGCCTGGTCGGAGTGTTGCTGATCTGTGGCTTCATCGAAGGTTTCGTGACGCCGAGCCCATTGCCCACACCGATTCGCATCGCGATCGGATTCACTGCCGAGGCGTTGTTCCTGGTGTACGTGTTCGGGATGGGACGCCGCGCGGTCACGGAGCAGGCGAAGCCGGGTGCCGAGTCATCGGGCGATCATCTGACCACTGTGACGCAGCCAACATTCAGCACACGCTAGGTGAAGTGACTGGGACAATCGGCAGCTAAGCGGCGCCAGATCGGTTCGGAAGTCCCCCATTTGAGTTCCGCTGGCCGCAGCGAGTCGCTGCTCTAGCTGCGGCCAGCGTTACCGTCAACTCTACACAACCGTTATCCCTACGCAACCCTGCCTGTCGAGGTCAAGCGTATAAAGCAGCACCCCAGCAAACCCTTGCGGCAGCAGCTTTTCGCCCCGTGCCAGCTAACCGCATGCGACCCGGGCGACCATGATTTCGGCGACCGGGCACCGCTCCGGCGACTCCGCCGGAATAGTCACGGGGAATACGTCACGGCAATGAATCGGAACTCGCCTCGGGCGTTAGCGGAGCGTTTCGATAGACCCCTCCATGGTTGCTGACACCCCTTCCCACCTGCACGTTCATTTGCACGAAAGGACAGTTGCTGGTCACCGTCCAATGGAAAGAGACCAGAAGTTTGTTTACGCGGTAATAAACCGGGTAAAGACATAGCGGCACGCCGGGAAGACCGGACAGTTCCCCGACAGGCTCCGCATTAACCAGGGAGTGAAAAGGGTTCAGTTCACCCACTCAGCACGCCCGATTCAGCACCGGAGCCGCAACCATAACGAGGCATGTGATCTTCGCCTCACCTGCCGTTAACGAGCGTAGAGTCGCGCGAAATCGACGCCGTGACACCCGACTTGGAGTGACCCGCGTCACCGTCGCACGCACGGCCATGCCGCACTCCAACGCCCGAACCGGACCGCCGCAACGGCAGTCCGCGACTCGAATCACTCCGCGAAAGTGACCTGAATCACCTTGAAGGTGATAGGGGGCTCAACCGACGCGCAGTATCCCGGTGACCGTGCCTTGCAACAGACGGCCGTCGTGTGTGATCAACGGTGCGGTCTCCAGCGGATCGTCGACGATGGTGCCGGGCAGCGGATGCGATGCGGTGACCGCACCGGTTTCGGGGTCGAGAACGGTGAACGCGTACCCGTCCACGGGCGTGGCGTGATCGGAACCGACGCGAGCGACCGTGTAGAGCGCGCCGTCGGCGGTGGACAGCCGCGGAACGGCGGCACTCCGAACCTTGTTCTCCCACATCACGTGGCATCCGTCAGCGGAGACGTCGACTCGCGTCATCCCCCCGGTAAAAGGAGCGTTCGGCGGCGACGCGGGCCCCGCCCCTTCGGGCAGCGCCGGATACGGGTAGCCGTATGTGCTCGCCACGAAGATCGAGCGGCCGATGCCGACGGGTGAATTCTCGCTGCCGGCCCCACCTTCGCCGAGCACCGGAACTGTGCACATCAATTCGCCTGTTCCGGAACGGAATACCAAGGCATGCACCTGCCCGTCGGCGTTGTCGACGATGGTCAGATAGTCCGCACCGGTCTCGGGACCGAAGTAGGTGGGCGTCGACCCGGTGCCCCAGCTGAGCTGTCCCGGCTTGCGCGCCGATCCCCGGTCGTAGGCCGCGCGCCACGCGATCTCCGGAGCGCCGGACGGGCCGACGCGCAGTTCGTACAGCGCGTGCGTCGTCGCCACCGCGACCTGTCCACGCGGAGCCGCCGAGATGCTGTTCGCCACCTGCTCCCCCGCGGGCAGCGTCGACGCGGTGACGAGCCCGGCCGGGGTGACGAATCCGACCACTCCCCGGCCGGTCGCGAACCACACGTTGCCCGACCAGTCCGGAACGAGTCCCGTCACGTTGTCCCCCGACGGGATCACCGACCCGAGGTCGGCGGACTCTTCGCTGATCAGCCGCCACGCTCCCGCCGCGTCACGCTCGTGCCGCACCCGGAGCAACCGGTCGGTGCCGTCCACGACCACCAGACGGTCGTCCTGATCGAGGTAGGCGTACACACCGCCGAGCAGACTGCCCTTGGTCAACGGCAGCGCGGCGAGCGATGGCGCCAACAGGCCCGGCGCCTCCGGATCGAGCAAATGCACCGTCGGGGTCTGTCCCGCGATCGCGGTGCACAGGGCGACCACGAGTCGGTCCGATCCCTCCAGCAGGGTGGGGCACGCCGAGGCCAGCGGGTACGCGCCGATCGCCGCGGCGCGGGCGTCCGGACCGGCGAGCGGTGTCGCGTCCGAGGACCCCGCGTCACCGTGCATGGTGGCGGTGCCGGTCGGCCCCAGGAAAGGATTCGGCGGCGCGAGCGGACCCCATGGCCCAGCCGCCGACGCGGGCTGAGCCGCCAGCAATGCCAGCACGCAGGCGGCGAGGAGGGTCATCGGCCGACGCATCGCGGTCCTCTTTCGCTGGGCAACGCGGTATCCGAACGGATGCCGGAGAGAACAGTATTCGGGTATTCGCCGCGCCACCCGGCACAACGGGGGTCGATACGATGACGCGCATGAACTCGGTTCGGGGCCGTCTGTTGTCCACACTCGCCGGTCAACTCGGGAATCCCCACGGCGTGCTCGGCAAAGGTGTCGCCTTCGTACTCAATCGCAGCAACAAGCCCGCCATTACGGGGGCGGTGGAGGCCGCCGCCGTCGCGCCGGGCGGCACCGTGGCCGACGTCGGGTTCGGTGGTGGAGCGGGGCTTTCCCGGTTGCTCGAGCGGGTCGGCGCGGGAGGCGTCGTGCACGGCGTGGAGATCTCCGCCGACATGCTGGCACGCGCCCGCTCGGGTCATGGCAGCGACATCGATGCCGGTCGTCTGCGGCTGGTGGAGGGCTCGCTCACCGCGCTGCCGCTGCCGGACGACAGCCTCGATGCCGCGATCACCGTCAACACCGTGTACTTCGTGCCGGACCTGGCTGCGGCCTGCGCCGAACTCGCCAGGGTGGTCCGGCCGGGCGGCCGTCTGGTGATCGGCATCGGCGATCCGGACGCGATGGCAAAGCTTCCGTTCACGTCGTACGGGTTCACCCTGCGCCCGGTCCCGGAGGTGGTCGCGGCGCTGGAACAGGCGGGCTGCACCGTCGAGCAACGAAGGCTCGCGAGCACGCCGATTCCGCACCATTTGCTGGTGGCGATGCCCCGCTGACTACATCAGCGCGCCGCCGTCGACCCGGATCTCGGTGCCGGTCATGTATTTGCCGTCGTCGGAGGCGACCATCGCGACCACCCCGGCGATGTCCTCCGGGCTGCCGAGCGCTCCCCCGTTGAGCCATCCGGTCATCCGGGAGAACAGCTGCGGATCGAAACCCTCGGGCTGATCCAGGATGGACTTCGTCGTGATACCGCTGGTGATGCCTGCCGGAACGATGTTCACCGCGCGCAAGCCCTGCTTGGCGTACTCCAGGGCGATCGCGTGTGTGAAGGCGTTCACGCCGCCCTTGGACGCCGCGTAGGAGGCGAGGTAGGGCGCCGCGCTGAAGGCCGCGGTAGAGGAGATGTTGACCACCACGCCGCGTCCGGTGTCCAGCAGAGCGGGCAGCGCGGCCTGGGTCATGAGGAAGGTGCCGGTGAGATTCACCCGGATCACCTGGTCCCACACCTCGAGCGGCATCTCGTGGGTGCGCGCGGGCCGCAGGATGCCCGCCGCGTTGACCAGCACGTCCAATCCGCCGAGGAACTCCAGCGCCGCTGCGATCGCGGTGCGCACCGACTCCGGGTCGGCGGTGTCGACCGCTACCGTTCGCAGTCGTTCCGCGCCGTCGCCCGCCTTCTCCGCGGTGGCCGCCAGGCCCGCCGCGTCGATGTCGGCGGCGACCAACTGCGCCCCCTCGTCCAGCAGCCGCAGGGCGATGCCCTGACCGATGCCGGATCCCGCTCCCGTCACCACCACGCGGCGGCCGTCAAATCTGCGCATGCCAAAAATTAGAACACGTTCTCATCGAGCGTCAAGGGACTTCGCCGCGCTCCCCGGCTATTCGCAGCACCATCGCCGCCGTCGCGGCGCCGTACGCACGGCTGGCCGAGCCCGGCCGATCCGCCGGATAGTTGGAGCGATGCGTGACGACGACGCCGTTGAGCAGGGTGACCGTCTTGTCCGGCACGGTCGCGACGCAGTTGCCGCCCGCCTTGGCCACCAGGTCGACGATCACGGTTCCCGAGCCGAGCAGGTCCAGCGCCGCCGGTCCGAGCAGGCGAGGCGCCGGGGATCCGCGGTGCACGGCCGTGCAGACGACCAGATCGGGCGGCGTCTCGGCGAGCGTGTCCAGCAGTTCCGCGTTGTCGTCCCGGTTCGGCACGAATCTCCCCGCACCCGCCTCGATCGCGGCCACTCGCTGTTCGATGCGGTTGCCGACCGCCGTCGGCCGCTCGTCGCCGAACGTGCGCGCGGCCGCGATGGCGGCGAGACCGGCGGCCCCGCACCCCAGCACGAAGGCACGGACCGGGCGGGCGAGCCGCCCGGGAGCGAGCAGCCGCCTGCCTTCGGCGTAACCCACCGCGCCCGCGATCCGGCTCATGGTGGACAGCGCGTCGAACTCGGTGGTCGTGTCGTCGCGTGGCACCGCGTCGAAGGCGACCGATTCGATGCCGCGGCGGCGCAACCGGTCGATCTCGTCGCGCCGGTGGTGCGGATCCTGGAAGCCGAGCAGCGTCGTCCCCGCGCGCAGCGGCATCGAGTCGAGTTCGAACGCGGGCGGTTTCACCCAGACGACGATGCCCGCGCGCTCGAACACCGCCGCGCGATCCTCGAGGACGACCGCCCCGGACGCGCTGTAGTCCTCGTCCGCGAAACCCGCGCCTTGTCCCGCGCCTTCCTGCACGAGAACGCGGAGTCCCGCTGCCGACAGCGTGCGCACCTCGTCCGGGGTGAGCGCCACGCGAGTCTCCCGCGACGCGGTCTCGCGCAGCACTCCGACGATCATCGTGCGGCCCCGGGCTCCGCCACCAGAGCGGTCAGGCCGCGATCGGCGAGCGCGTCGCGATAGGTGAGCCCGCCGACGATGTCGCGAATCAATTGCTCCAGCCGGTCGAAGAGTTCCTCGATCAAAGCGGGCGACTCGTGCCGCGGCGCCTTGCGCGGAGCGAGGACGTTCAACCGGACACCGGGACGCAGCGAGCCGGTCCGGTCCAGCGCGACGCTGTCGACGCCGGCCACGGCGAGCAACAGGTCCTCCACCTGCGCACTCGTGTGCACACCCGCCTTGTCGAGCAGCGCGGGGTCGAAAACCACCGAGACGAACATGCCTTCCGGGTTGCCCAACGGTCGCAGCACGTCGGTTCCCAGCCGGGTGTTGATCGCGGCGATCCGGCCGCATGTCCGATCGATCTGCGCGCGCATCAGCGCGTGATTGCGGTCGAAGTAGTCCTCAGAGGTGTGCTCCAGGATGGCGCGGGCCAGATGGGTGGTCTCGCGCTGGAACGAAATCGTGAGCCGTTCCCTGATCCGCGCCAGCCACGCGCCGTCGCCGGTGCAGGCGGCACCCATTTTGCACGGGCCGAAGGCGTTGTAGCCCTTCGAGTTCCCCGTGATGGTCAGCACCACGTCGTACAGCCGCCGGATGCCCTGCTCGGTCTCCACGTGCAGTGCCGCGATCGGGATGTGCGAGGCCACCAGCCGGTCGAAGGCCATGTCGCAGATCACCGGAACACCGCAGTCGAGCAGCACCCGCCCGAGTTCCGCCAGCTCCGTGGCCGTGTAATCCGCGACGACAGGGTTGCCCGGCAGCGTGAGCAGCACGCCGCACAGTTCGCCCGTCGCCCGCAGTTCCGCGAGGCAGCGGGCCAGCCGCGCCGGATCGATCTTGAACGCGTCGTCCGGAGACACCGGGCACGAGACGATTCGCAAGCCGAATTTCTCCACGTGGATGCTGGAACTCTTGTAGAAGCCCTCCGGGCACACGATCACCCCGCCCGGCCTGGCGAGGGTGGCCACCGCCTCCTCGAGCAACATCGTGCTCGAGTACGGGCAGACGATCACCTCCTCCGGGCGCACCCGGACGCCGGGCACCCCTTCCACCGGATGCGACAGGCGCTCGAACAGCTTGCGGGCCGCGAGTTCCCGCAGAATCAGCGGCTGCCGCTTGTCGTAGAGCCTGCCGTCGAGGTAGTCCGCCGGGGGTGCGATGTGCAGGCTTTCGCGCCATGCCCGGTCCAGCGCCGCGACCGCATGCGCGTCCGGAGCCCGGCCGGTTTCGCCGTGGTAGGCGTCGATGACGCCCGAGTAGCGGCGGCCACCGGTCCCGGCGAACCAGGTGTCTCTCGAAAGGTGGCCGCGCACTTCACGTTTCCTGGCCTCGGAGCGATTGGTCAGCCTCGCCAGGTCGGCGAGCGGATCGGTGAGCACCTGGCTCTGAGTCACGGAACCTCGCCTTCTGAAGAGTCTCCCGGTGCGGGCATGGTGTTCCATTTCTCCTGGAGTGCGGCGCGGAACAGGCTGCGGCAGTTGCCCTCGGTGAGTCGTTCGAACTCCGCCAGCGGCGGCTGCGCGACGATCTGGTCCACCACGATGGCCGAACCGGCGCGCCGGAGGTCGTAGAGTTTCTCGAACCGCCGGACCGCGAACGCGACATCGTGCTTCAGCGCGGAGAAGCGCGTCGCGACCCGAGCCTGACGCGAGTAGTCGTACTCGCCCACCGCGACGTAGCGATCATCGACTACGAGCATGCTCTGCGCGTTGCGCGCATATTCGCGCTTGACCAGCACGCTTTCCACGCCCGATCGGGCTTGCTTCCACAGTTTGTCGTCGTAGGGCCAGACGTCCGAGATGTCGTCGAGCACATACATCCGCCGTACATCGATCTTCGGTGGATGGGTCGTGTCGGCCAGGCGCAGAATCGCCGCGTGATAGTCGTCGCCGACGTCGCCGCCGATCGTGCCCAGGTCCGCCGTGTGAATCGCGCGCACCGACGTGGTGGCCTGCTCCAGGATCGTCAGCCAGTCGGTGACGGTATTCCATTCCCATACCGTCGCGCTGCGCGAGGGAATCTGCGCGAGGATCTCCTCGGCGCGCTCCAATTGCCGATCGGCGACCAGGCGCAGCGGCTCGATCTCCGCCCGCGCTCCGGAGGCATCGATCAGGCTCTGCGCGATACTCAGTGCGCGCGAGACCAATTGAGGGTCCTTGCCGAGCAGGACGTTGAATCGCATCCGCAGGTCGTAGTACGCGCTGCTGGTCGGATCGGTCGCGGGATCGGCGCTGCCATCGGTCGGCAACTCCGCGCCGAGCGCCAGACTCAGACGTTCGCGCAGCGCCAGCGGCGGAATCCTGCTGCCGTTCTCGATCTGCTGAATCAGGCTGCGGGAGCAGCCCGCTCTGGTGGCGAGCGACGCTTGGGTGTAACCGCGCTCCAGTCGTAGCCTGCGGACCAGGTTGCCGACCTGCTCGTCCGAGCCCGAGTCAGCCATTCCGCGCCTCCCATTCTGCGCCTTGCATACGCATGCTCACGGAGTATCACGATGCGACATTTTAGTCACCAAGTGTCAAGCGGTGTCGGATGTATCGCGTTCGCCGAATTTCGTTGTCAACCAGCAATCCAGCCGCGCGCTCGTTCGCCCGCCGCCGCACGATCGAAGGTTGCCACATGCGCTCACAAACAGGCTTTTCGGGCTCCAGCCAGCAGAGATAAGGAACATTTCCGTCGATCGTCGACACATATTGGGCTATACGTCTATTTCAAGGCATCAACGCGTATCAAATATCGTTACGAAGCGCTAAAGCTTCGTTGACAGCACGACGTGTCACTACCTAGCCTGGTTCTCGAAGCCACCGCAATTCGACATCGGCGCAAGGGTTTTCCCACTGGCCCGGCTCGGCGGCTCGACAACTCTAGGAGGTGCCGGATACGGATACCTCGTTACCGCGCGAGCCGATTCGAGCAGGCCGCACCCGTGGCCGGACATGACCACCCCGCCCGCAGCGCTCGCGCCTGTTCTCCGAAAGCAATCGGGCACCCAGTAATTCAGGCACGGACGAAACCACCGCGTTCGGGCCGTGGCCGAGCACGGTCACCGCCCTTCAAGCGAGCGGCGCCTCCGCGTCCTCCCGAAACAGAGTGAATGAGAGCGAATCATGGCACTCGACATCACCGATTCGATCATCACCAGCGATATCACTCCGGAAAAAGCGTGGCTGCTTCCCTTGCCCTCCGGCGCCGCCTGGGAACTCAGTTGGCTGCCCTCCGTCAGCCTCACCCGCGAGCAGGCCATGAGCGGGATGGTGCTCGACGAGATGCTCAGCGATCCCGGCACGCTCACCAACGACCTCGCACTCGAACTGGCCGCCATCCACGCGGCCGAACTGGGCGTCACTCTGCGTGACGTGCTGATCCGCTTGTACATCCGCATCACCGAACGCGACGCCGAAGCTTCCTGCCGCGCGCACACGCCCCTGCCCGCCTGACCGCTTCCGGCGACAACTGATTCCATCCTCCGGTCAATTCTTCACTTAGAGAACAGAAGAGACGATGACGAGGAGGATCCCAGAGGACAATGTTCTCTCTCGGTGTCGTAGACACAGGCCGTGAGCGTGTCGTTCATTCTCGAATTGCACCGGAGGTTGGCGCGGCGGACGGCGCCGGATCACGCGGAAGGTTCCACAGCGCGAAGAACAAGCATTGGGGCATATTGTCCGGCCCGTTGACCGAGTACGAGATCGCCGCGCTCGACGAGAATCCGCTGTTGACCTATGTGCCCGGCCCTTTCACATCCGGCGAATACGGGGTGGTACTAGATCCAGCGGTAGCCGGGCAACCGGGGGCTCGCCAGGTCCGGGTACTGGACACGCCGCTCACCGACGAAGAGCGTGCGGCCTTCGTGGCCGCGAAGTCGGAATGGGGTCCGCGGATGCTGCCCTGGGTCGGCGTGTTCGAAGGCACCGCACGCGGTGGATCGACGTTGCACGCGCTTCCGGCCGGGCGAGCCGTGTTGTCCGGCGGAGTATGGAATGCGCCGACCTTGGACGCCGTGTACAACGCGGGCGCACCGATGCCGGAGCTGTACGGCGGCGCGCCGGATTGGGTCGCCGACCCGGTTTTGAATCCGCGGGCTGCTTCGGGCCTGCTGTCCTTCTGCTACTGGTGGGAAGCGGGGCGCTGGTACCGCGGGCAGTCACCGTCCGCGCAGGAATGCGCGCCCGCGGTGCCGGGCGTGTGGACGCGGGAAACGACCATCAAGATCGTGGCGGGCCTGCTCCCGGATCAGGACGCGTCGGAGGCCATCGGAGCCTTACTGTCCGCCGCCGAGACGGGAGGGGTGACGCGAGCGGCGCTGATCGCAGTCTTCGGCGATGACAGCCGTTTCGACATCGACGGCGCGCTCTATCAATTCTCGGCCGCAGGACTGCTGTCCACGGCGCCCGAGCCGATGCCCGCCGAACAGGCGATCAGCCGGGTACGGGACTACATCACCGGTCGGCAGCTGGACACCACCGGATACCCGCTGGCGCAGCTGACCGCCGACCGCTTGCGCTTCGGCTGGATGGTGCACGTGCCCGCTCCCGAGAACACACCAGCCCACCGAGCGGTGTTCTATATCGCCGACGACGGCGAATTCGTGCACTCGTCGTCGGCCATCGATCATGGGCAATTCGTCGCCGCGTTCGAACAGCGACTTCCTCGACCGCCACGGGCTGGTGGTCTGACGCGGCGCACTGCATTTGCTGATAGTTCGCCATAAATCTTGTTGGGTATGCCCATCTCGAATGAGATAGGTTGCTGCCACGCGACGCGAGACTCGGCGAACCGCCTCGACGGTTCGCTCGACCCGCGAGGAGGAGGCCCGATCATGTCGCTGGAAACCAACAAGGCACTGGTCCGCAGGTTCTATCGGGAGATCGACGCGGGAAACATCGACGCCATGGACGACCTCGTCGCGGAGGACTACATCGATCACTCGCCGCCGCCGTTTCCCGGCCTCGGCCCCGGCCGAGAAGGCCTGAAGCAGGCCTTTCGCATGTTCTGGGCCGCCACTCCAGGGCGGCACGAGATCGAGGACCAAGTCGCGGAAGGCGACCGGGTCGTCACGCGGCTGACCGCGTACGGGCGTCACACCAGGGACCTGCCCGGCATACCGGCGACCGGGCGCGAACTGACGGTGACGGGTACCGCGATCCACCGGATCGCCGACGGCAAGCTCGCCGAGAAGTGGTCCGACAAGGACGTGCTCGGGTTCTTGCAACAGTTGGGAGTGCTACCCGCGGTGGGAAGACACTGACCGGCCGGGTCGGGACATCCGTCACACGATCGACGCGCCCTTCCGGCTACAAAGAGAAAGCCGCGCATCAACACTTGATGCGCGGCTTTCGTCTGTGCGAGAAGGGGGACTTGAACCGCCGTATCGCCCAGCTAGCAGCGTGTGACCTTGGGTTTCGTCGGGATTCACCGGGATTGGTCGGGGCAAGAACAGCCCGATTTGTGGACGTGGTCCACATGGGATTTCACTGAGTTCCGATTGTGACGGTGGCATTCTTGGTACCTGGGGATTGCGACCACCAGTAGTAATATGTATTACCGCTGGTGACATTGATCGTCCCGGAGCCGTAAGCATCGAACGTTCCAAGGGTCGGGCATGCGATCTGGCCCGCGACCTCGTACTTCTGTGCGCCTTGAGGCACCCCGCTCACGGATATGGTGGATGCGGCATTCGGTATCGAGACGGTCTTTCCTGCGATCTTCGTCGTCAACTGCAAGGCGCACTGGTTTGAGTCGCCTCGGTACTGCAAATAGATCGTCGCCGCTGGATCGGCGTACGCGCCGCCGTATGGGGCGGACGTCGGTGCGGCCGTCGTGGGCGGCTGAGCCGGCGGTGCGGACTTCGTACCGACATAGATGCCGATAATCGCCCCGACGGCCGTAATGACCGCTGCGATTCCGGTGAGGATACCGGGGACTGACGTCCAAAAGCTGTGTTTCGGTTCCCTTGGCGCCGGAGTCACGTTTCCCATGCCGCCTCTTTCGGTGGAGACCACTGGTTGCTGTGCCGGACATCTTCGGCGAAGCTTTCCCTCTCCCGCCTCGCTTCGGTTCTTCCTCGTCGTCGGGTGTCGCCGCTGCTTCTAACGATCAGGTGGTACTCGCTCACGGTCACTGTTACCCCGGCAATTCGCGCGTAAACCGTGCTTTTGGTAGCCCCTCTGTTTGGTTACAACTACCACTCGAGGCGCGCAACCTCGACCAGATGGCTCCCCTCCGCCCACGGAGGCGTCGAACACCTGCGACTGCACGAGCCCGCGTGCGTCCATCCACACCGCCTCGAAACCCGTCGCGACGCGCTCGATCTCGCCGATCTGGCCGAGCCGGACGAGACGGCGGTGGCGCGCCTGCTCCATATCGAGGCCCCGGCCGCGCAGCCGGGCCAGCCTGTCTGCGACGGCCTGCGCGCTCGCCGCGGATGCCACCGCCGAGATGCGCCCGTACCGCTTATCGGTGATCGCGATCGACGAGTGCCCGCGTCGCGCGATACGACCCAGATCGGCTCGCCGTCCTGCAGACGCCACGAAATCCCCTTATGCCTGGTTCAATACGGGGTGAGGCGCTTGGACATGAGGCGGCCGACGAGGTGCCCGTAGCGGCGGCGCAGCTCGTCGAACGACAGCCCTTCCCAACCGGCCGCGCCGGTGAACGGTGCGCGGTCGCCCGCGGCGAGCGCCTCGAGGCGGGCGACCGCCGGAGCTCCGGCTTGCTGCCAGAACCGCGCCGAGGTCACCGGTAATCCGCTCGGCGTCAGGAACAGGAAGGCGTCGGCCGGGCGGTCGAGGTCGAGCTGCGCGACCGTTTCGAGCGGAACGAACGTCGTGCGACCGCCGCGCTCGGTCTTCGGGTCGCCTAGGCGCATCCGGCCGTTGGCCCACTTCCACGCTTTCGTGATCGAGACGCCGCCGGTGTTGCGGTCGATGTCGCCGACAGTGAGCGCCCCTGCTCGCCGGGCCGGGCAATGCTCAGCACGTCGAACTCCCACCACGGGCGCCAGAACGGCGCGAGCAGCTGCTCGATGAGCTCGTATTCGTCCTCGCTCAGGTGGTCGACCTCGCGCGCCGAAGCACTTCGGCAACTTGGTCTCGGCACACGGATTCCACGGGATAAAAGGAGTCGGCCGCTGCCGGGCCGCCGCACCCATCGCCGCGCACAGCAGGCCGTGCTTATTACGGATGGCCTTCGGCGCATTGTCGAACTCGGTTTCGAGCCACTCGACCCACGCGGCATCGAGCTCGGGGGTCACACCATCAACGGGCAGGTGCTCCCCGTTGAAGAAGGGAACGATGTCGCGGTCGATCATGCGCCGGTATTTGCGCCTGGTCTCCTCGTCCACACTCTTACCGAGGCTGTCGACGTATCGGTGAAGCCATACCTTCAATGTGATGGTGTCGAGCACGGCGCCGAGTTGGGCGGCGAGGACGCGCTCGGCCTCCGCCGGGCCGACGCGGTCGAGCAGCCGCGCCCATCGAATAGCGGCAGCATGATCGTCGAAACTCTGGGACGTCTGTACCGCTTTGCTGTCACGGATGATGCGGTAGCGCACCTGCGAGTAGGTAGAGCCATCCTTGCGGACGCGAATGCGGGGTGTAGTCGCCATGAAGCACGGGTCCCTTGCACTCAGGCCGAATCCCCTCAGATTCCCTGTGGACCGCTGTGTGGACGCAGAAGGGGCATAACCTGTTGGTTATGCCCCTTCTGCGTCGAAATTGTGGGCGAAGGGGGACTTGAACCCCCACGTCCCGAAGGACACTGGCACCTGAAGCCAGCGCGTCTGCCATTCCGCCACTCGCCCGAGCGACTGGGAGACAGTATCACGGCCGCGCGCTGGATACGAAATCGCCATTTCAGAGGCCTGACCGGGGGGCTGAACGGGTCCGGGAACCTGGGGCCGTCGCCAAGAGTTACAGGTGTGGACGATCGTGGATATCATGCAATGAACGTGGTCGATTAACGACACGCCATACACGCGTGTCGTTGTTACGAATCAGGAAGAGACGCGCACCGAAGGGAGGCCGAGATGGGCATCGTTTCGCGATTCGAGCGTCGCCTGCAAGGCGCCGTCGGTGACGTGTTCGCCAGAGTCTTCGGCGGCAGTGTCGTACCCCAGGAGGTGGAGGCGGCGCTGCAACGCGAGGCCGCCGATCATGTCCAGGACCTGGGCGGCGGGCACCTGCTGGCACCCAACAGCTATGTGATCACGATCAACACCTCCGATCACCAGCAGTTGGATGCCGACCACGACCTCACCACCCGCGCATTCGCCAAACATCTACAGGACTACATCCGCGAGCAAGGCTGGCAGACCTACGGCGAAGTACACGTGGCGTTCGAGGCATCACCTACGCTGCACACCGGACAGTTCAGGGCGAGTGGCCGCGTCGATCCCGACGCCGGACACAGAGCCAGCGCGGCTCGCGGCCCCGAATCACCGCCACAACGACCTGCACACCCGCAACCAGGAGCTGGCCCCATGACGCAGAACTCAGGCTACGACCCGAGCCGTGAGCCCGCGGAGTCCGATCCACGCAACCGCGGGTACGCTCCACCGCCTGCCGGACGCGGCGGCCCGCAGAACGGCGCGTACCGCGACGACTACGGCCGTGGCGGCGCATACGGGGCGGATTACCAGGCTCCGGACGCGCAGCAGGGTTACGGCGACTATCAGAACGGCTACGACTACCCGCAGGGTGGCCAGGGCTACGGGCAGCAGGGTGGTTACGGCGAGTCCGGCTACGGCGGCCAGCAGGGCGGCTACGGCGAGTCCGGCTACGGCCAGCAGAGCGGCTACGGCGAGCGCGGGTACGGCCAGCAAGGCTACGGCGACCAGGCCTACGGCCAGCCGGGCTACAGCGACCAGGCCTACGGCCAGCAGGGCTACAGCGACCAGGGCTACGGCCAGCAGGGCTACGCTGACCAAGGCTACGGCCAGCAAGGGTACGGTCAGCCCGGCTACGGGCAGTCGGGGTACACCGATCCGAGCTACGGCGATCAGAACTACGCCGACCAAGGCGGCTACGCTCAGGACGACCAGGGCGGCTACGGTCAGGCATACTCGCAGCAACCGGGGTACGGCGCGCAGCAGGGCTACGCGGGCGGGCAAGGCTACGGCGCCGCCCCGCAGGCCGGTTCGGGTTATTCGGCGACGCTCCAGCTGGACGACGGCAGCGGCCGCACTTACCAGCTGCGGGAAGGCAGCAACATCATCGGCCGCGGCCAGGACGCGCACTTCCGGCTGCCCGACACAGGCGTCTCTCGCAGGCACATCGAGGTGCGCTGGGACGGGCAGACCGCGATGTTGTCCGACCTCGGCTCCACCAACGGCACCCTGGTGAACGGCTCCCCCGTGCAGGATTGGCAGCTCGCCGACGGTGACGTCATCCGTGCCGGGCACTCCGAGATCCTGATCCGTATCGTCTGATCCCGTAAGCTCGCGGTGCAGGTCACGACATGGCTCTCGAGGGAATCGTCGGTCGTATCGTGATCGAAATCGACCGACGGCCCTATGATGCTGCCAACACACGCGCGGCGCCGACACCGGGGCCGGCAAGACCAGCAGGCTGGTGGGGGTGGTCGAACCGCACCTACGGCACCGACGTACACGGTCGAACAGGAGGTGGAGCGCCGTGCAGGGACTGATCCTGCAACTGACCCGTGCGGGGTTCCTTCTGCTGTTGTGGTTGTTCGTGTGGGCTGTGCTGCGCACATTGCGCAGCGACATCTACGCGGCATCCGGCATTCGGATCCAGCCCAGGGCCGCACGCGGTTCCGCGGTGCTGCCTTCCTTCAGCCGGGGCCAGAAGGGCGCCAAATTTCTTGTGGTGACTCAGGGTTCACTCGCCGGCACTCGCATCTCGCTCGGCACCCAACCGGTGCTGATCGGGCGTGCGGACGACTCCACGCTGGTACTCACCGATGACTACGCCTCGACCAGGCATGCGCGACTGTCTCCGCGTGGTGACGACTGGTACGTCGAGGACCTCGGCTCGACGAACGGCACCTACCTCGATCGCGCGAAAGTCACCACCGCCGTCCGTGTTCCACTCGGCACGCCTGTCCGTGTCGGCAAAACAGTGATCGAGCTGCGATCGTGACACTTGTTCTCCGCTACGCAGCGCGCAGCGACCGCGGTCTCGTCCGAGGCAACAACGAAGATTCCGTGTACGCGGGCGCCCGGCTGCTCGCACTCGCCGACGGCATGGGCGGCCATGCCGCGGGAGAAGTCGCGTCCCAGTTGATGATCGCCGCGCTCGCCCACCTCGACGACGACGAGCCCGGCGACGATCTGCTCGGCAAGCTCGACGCGGCCACCCGAGAAGGCAACGCCGCCATCGCCGATCAGGTCGAGGAGGAGCCCGAGCTCGACGGCATGGGCACCACGCTCACCGCGATCCTGTTCGCGGGCAAGAAACTCGGCCTCGTGCACATCGGCGACTCGCGCGCCTACCTGCTGCGCGGCGGCGAGCTCGGCCAGATCACCCGGGACGACACCTTCGTCCAATCGCTGGTCGACGAGGGCAGGATCACACCGGAGCAGGCGCACACGCACCCGCAGCGCTCGCTGATCATGCGCGCGCTCACCGGCAACGAGATCGAGCCGACGCTGATCATGCGCGAAGCGCGCGCCGGTGACCGCTACCTGCTGTGTTCCGACGGTCTCTCCGACGTGGTCAGCGACGAGACCATCGCGAACACGATGCGCGAGGGCAGCACCGACGAGTGCGCCGACCGGCTCATCGAGCTGGCGTTGCGCAGCGGCGGTCCGGACAACGTGACCGTCGTCGTCGCCGATGTCATCGACCTGGACTACGGCCAGAGCCACCCGATCGTCGCGGGCGCCGCCTCCGGCGTCGACGAGGACACGCCGCCGCCGAACACCGCCGCAGGCCGGGCCTCCGCGTTGCGCCCGCCGCGCGCCGCGCCGCGCCGGGCCGCCGCCGCGCCCGAGCCGCCCGCGAAGAAGTCGCACCGGTTGCGCTGGATCGTGCTCGCGCTGGCGCTCATCGTCGCGGTCTGCGTCGGGCTCGTGGTCGGCTACAAGATGATCCGCAGCAACTACTACGTCGGCGCCGACGACGGTTCGGTGGTGATCCTGCGCGGGCTGCCCGGTTCGATCCTCGGTTACTCGATCCACGACGTGAATCTCGTCGGATGTGTGACCCGCAACGGAGAACTCACTCTGACCGACCCCGGCGAGAGTCTGCCGTCGGCGTGCAAGCCGCTGAAGGTCACCGATCTGAAGCAGACCGGCCGCGAGCAGGTGGACAAGGGCTTGCCGCCGGGCTCGCTGGACAAGGCCAGGGACTCGATGACCTACCTCGCCCAGCGAGAACTGCTGCCGCCGTGCCCGGTCAAGGAATCGGCGCCGCAGCCGGGTGTCGTCCCGTCGCCTGCCGAAACCCCGGCCCCCGCGCCCAACGGCGCTCAGCCCGCTCCGGCCACCGCCGCGCCCGCGCCCGCGCCGGCTCCGGCTCCGGCGCCGGAACAGGGCGACGCCAGGGGCACCGAAATCAAGACACCGACGAAGTCGGAGGCTCCTGTCCCGCCGTCGAGCGCGTCGCCCGCCCCCCAGACCGCGGGGGAGAACTGCCGGGTGACGGACTGATGTCCGCGCCGGCACCGCCGTCGGCTGGGGCTTTTCCCAGTCCCCCGGGCGGCTTCGCTCCCGCGCCACCGCCGAGCACCAGACGCAACGTCGAACTTCTGCTGCTCGGGGCGGCGGCGGTGATCACCACGGTGTCCCTGTTCCTGGTCGAGGCCAGTCAGGAACAGTCGATCACCTTGGATATCGCCAAATACGGCTTGGCCTACCTGGCGTTGTTCGCGGTGGCGCACCTGGCCGTGCGGCGGTTCGCCCCGTTCGCCGACCCCCTGCTGTTGCCGATCGTGGCGTTGCTCAACGGACTCGGTCTCGTGCTGATCCACCGGCTCGACTTGGCCGACCAGCAGACCGCCGCCTACAACTCGTGGGCGACCCCCTCCCCCGACGCCAATCAGCAGATCCTGTGGACCGCGCTGGGCACGCTCGTGTTCATCACGCTGCTGATCGCGCTGCGCGACTACCGCACCCTGGCCCGCTACAGCTACACCCTCGGCCTCATCGGCCTTGTCGCGCTGGCCATTCCGGCTCTGCTGCCGAGCGCGTTCTCCGAGACCAACGGCGCGAAGATCTGGATCCGGCTGCCCGGGTTCAGTGTCCAGCCGGGTGAGTTCGCGAAGATCCTGCTGATCATCTTCTTCGCCTCGGTCCTGGTGGCCAAGCGCGAGATCTTCACCGCCGCCGGTCGCCATGTGCTCGGCATGGAGTTCCCGCGCGGCCGCGACCTCGGACCGATCCTGGCCGTCTGGGTCGTCTGCATCGGCGTGCTCGTGTTCGAGAAGGATCTCGGCACCTCGCTGCTGATCTTCAGCACGGTGCTCGTGATGCTCTACATCGCCACCGAACGGGTCGGCTGGCTGGTCATCGGCGGCGGACTGCTCGCGCTCGGATTCGTCTTCGCCTATCAATTGTTCGGCCACGTGCGGGTCCGGGTGGAGACCTGGCTGCACCCGTTCGACGACTACAACAACACCGGCTATCAGATCTCGCAGTCGCTGTTCGGCCTGGCCACCGGCGGTCTCGCCGGGACCGGCCTCGGCAGCGGCAGGCCGAACCAGGTGCCGTTCGCCAAGACCGACTTCATCGTCACCACCATCGGCGAGGAACTCGGCCTGATCGGGCTCGCCGCGGTGCTGGCGCTGTTCCTGGTATTCGTCGTGCGCGGGCTGCGCACCGCACTCGCGGTGCGCGACAGCTTCGGCAAATTGCTCGCGGCCGGCCTGTCGTTCACCATCGCGATCCAGCTGTTCGTCGTGGTCGGGGGTGTGACCAAGCTGATTCCGCTGACCGGTCTCACCACCCCGTTCATGTCCTACGGCGGGTCTTCGCTGCTGGCCAACTACGCGTTGCTGGCGTTGCTGATCAAGATCTCCGACGCCGCCCGCGCACCCGCCCCGGTGCGCAAGAAGGAACCGGCGCCGATCGCCGACGCGCAGACCGAACTGCTGCGGCGCGATGGCGGGCGACCGGAGGCGGGGCCGCTGACATGAACACTCCACTACGCCGAGTCGCGATCGCGGTGATGGTGATGGTCGTCGCACTGCTGGCGAACGCCACCTACGTCCAAGTGATCAAGGCCGACGACCTGCGCTCCGATCCGCGCAACTCCCGGGTTCTGCTGGACGAGTACGCCCGCCAGCGCGGGCAGATCTCGGCAGGCGGCACCGTGCTGGCCGGCTCGGTCGCGACCGATGACCGCTACAAGTACTTGCGCACGTACCCGAGCGAGCCGGAGGCGTACGCACCCGCCACCGGTTTCTACTCGATGCAGTACGGCAGCACCGGACTGGAACGTGCTGAGGACTCGGTGCTCAACGGGTCCGACAGTCAACTGTTCGGCAGCCGCCTCGTCGACCTCATCTCCGGCCGCGACCCGCGCGGCGGCAACGTGGTCACCACGCTCAACCCGCTGATGCAGCAGGTGGCCTACGACCAGATGACCAGCAAGGGCTACACCGGTTCGGTGGTGGCGATCGAGCCGAGCACCGGCAAGATCCTGACCATGGTCTCCACGCCCAGCTACGACCCGAACCTGCTGTCCGGGCACGACGGTGCGCGCGGCACCCAGGCGTGGGAAACGCTGAGCGCGGATCCGCGCCACCCCATGCTGAATCGCGCCATCTCGCAGACCTATCCGCCCGGATCCACGTTCAAAGTCGTGGTTACCGCCGCCGCGCTGTCCAACGGCGCCGCGACTCCCGACGACCAGTTCACCGCCGCGCCGAACATCACGCTGCCCGGCACCAGCACCACGCTGGAGAACTACAACGGCTCCACGTGCGGTCCCAACCCGACAGCTTCGCTGTTCGAAGCGTTCCGTCGCTCGTGCAACACCGCGTTCGCCGAACTCGGCGTCAAGGTGGGTGCCGCGAATCTCAAGGACGAGGCGGCCGCGTTCGGCATCGGCCCGCACCGAGGGATCCCGATGCCGGTGGCGGAGAGCACCGTCGGCACCATCTCCGACGACGCCGCCCTGGCCCAGAGCAGCATCGGGCAGCGCGACGTGGCGTTGACCCCGCTGCAGAACGCGGTCGTCGCGGCGACCATCGCCAACGGCGGCGTCCGGATGGAGCCCTACCTGGTGGATCAGTTGCAGGGCCCGGATCTGAGCGAGCTGTCGAAGACCAAGCCGGTCTCGGTCGGCCAAGCCGTCAGCGCCGATGTAGCGTCGACCGTGACCAACCTGATGATCGCGTCGGAGGGCAACACCTCTGGAGGTAACCAGACCCGTTATCAGATCGCGTCCAAGACCGGCACCGCGGAGCACGGGAGCAACCCGCGCAACACGCCGCCGCATGCTTGGTACATCGCGTTCGCCCCCGCGCAGAACCCGAAGATCGCCATCGCGGTGATCGTGGAGAACGGTGGGGACCGGGCGCTTGCCGCGACCGGTGGCTCGGTCGCCGCGCCGGTGGCTCGCGCGGTTCTCGACGCCGGTCTTCGAGGGGGCTGAACGATATGGATGTGCGAGTGAAGGTACGGGGACCTCGATGCTGAACAACGGTGCGATGATCGCCGACCGGTACCGGCTGCAGCGACTGATCGCGACCGGCGGCATGGGCCAGGTCTGGGAAGCGCTGGACACCAGGTTGGACCGCAGGGTCGCGGTCAAGGTGCTGAAGTCGGAGTTCTCGGCCGACCCGACGTTCCGGCATCGATTCCGCACCGAGGCGAAGACCACCGCCCAGCTGAATCACCCCGGCATCGCGGGCATCTACGACTACGGCGAGACGATCGACCCGCAGGGCAGCGAGATCGCCTACCTGGTCATGGAATTCGTCCAGGGTGAGCCGCTGAACACGGTGCTCAACCGCCTGGGCAGGCTATCGGTCGCCCAGGGCCTCGACCTGCTCGAGCAGACCGGCCGTGCCCTGGAGGTGGCGCACCGCGCGGGCGTGGTGCACCGCGACGTGAAGCCGGGCAACATCCTGGTCACCCCGACCGGTCAGGCGAAGATCACCGACTTCGGTATCGCCAAGGCGGTGGACGCCTCCCCGGTGACCAAGACCGGCATGGTGATGGGCACCGCGCAGTACATCGCACCGGAACAGGCGGTCGGCGAGGACGCCACCGCGGCCAGCGACGTCTACTCCCTCGCCGTGGTCGGCTACGAAGTGCTGGCAGGCCAGCGGCCGTTCACCGGCGACGGCGCGCTCACCGTCGCCATGAAGCACGTGCGTGAGACGCCGCCCCCGATGCCGGCCGATCTGCCCGGCAACGTGCGCGAACTGGTCGAGATCACGATGGAGAAGGACCCGGCGCGCCGCTACGCCAGTGGCGGCGAGTTCGCCGACGCGGTCGCCGCGGTGCGCGCGGGCCGGCGTCCGCCGCCGCCGAGTGGTACCCATCCCGCCGCGCCCTTGACCGGCGCCACGCGGGTGCTCCCGCCGGGCCCGACCGCCGTGATCCCCTCCACGCCACCCGACTTCGACGGGGCGACGGTGCGCTACTCGACGCCCGCGGCCGGCGCGGTGGGCGCGGCGAATCGCGGGGGCACGATCGCGGCTCCGGCAACCGTGCTGAGCCGTGGCACGGCGGGCGATCGACCGCCCGGTGGCGACAAGCGGTTCACCACTGCCCAGAAATGGCTGACCGGGCTCGGCATCGGCGCCGTCCTGCTCGCCGCGCTCACGGCCTACCTGCTCTTCGGTGGCGACACCAATCCGGATTCCACGCCGTCGCCGACCGCGACGGTCGCACCGAACCCGAAGCCGGTCCCGCCGGTGGCCACCACGACCACCCCCAAGCCCGCGCCCGCGCCGGTGGAAACCGAGACCTACGAACCGACCACCACCGAGCCGAAGACCACGACACCGGAGCCGACGACGACCACCGCGCCGCCCACCACCACGGCACCGAGCACGACGAAGCCGACGACCACCGCGCCCACTGCCACCGCAACGCGCCCGCGCATCCCGACTCTCGACCTACCATTCCCGGAGATTCCCGGTGCCCGGGGGCCCTCGGCCACTCGCAGCGGATCCGCCACTTCTTCGCAAGGACTGCCATGACGACCCCGAAGAATCTCTCGTCTCGCTACGAGCTGGGCGAGATCATCGGGTTCGGCGGTATGTCCGAGGTGCACAAGGCCCGCGACATCCGGCTGAGCCGCGACGTGGCGATCAAGGTGCTGCGGGCGGACCTCGCCCGCGATCCCACGTTCTACCTGCGGTTCAAGCGCGAAGCGCAGAATGCCGCCGCACTCAATCATCCGGCCATCGTCGCGGTCTACGACACCGGTGAGGCCGAGGTGGACGGCGGCCCGCTGCCGTACATCGTGATGGAGTACGTCGACGGCGACACACTGCGTGACATCGTGCGCGGCAAGGGGCCGCTGCCGCCGCGCCGAGCGATGGAAGTCGTCGCTGACGTCTGCGCCGCCTTGGATTTCAGCCACAAGGCCGGGATCGTGCACCGCGACATGAAGCCCGCCAACATCATGATCAATCGGTCCGGCGCGGTGAAGGTGATGGACTTCGGCATCGCGCGCGCGATCGCCGACAGCTCCAACCCGATGACGCAGACCGCGGCGGTGATCGGCACCGCGCAGTACCTCTCGCCGGAACAGGCGCGCGGAGAGACGGTGGACGCCCGCTCGGACGTCTACTCCGTGGGTTGTGTGCTGTTCGAAATCCTCACCGGGGAGCCGCCTTTCACGGGTGACTCCCCGGTCGCCGTCGCCTACCAGCACGTCCGGGAAGATCCGCGGCTGCCCTCGCACGTGCACGCGGGGGTGCCCCGCGAGCTGGACTCGGTCGTGCTCAAGGCGATGAGCAAGAACCCGGCCAACCGGTACCAGTCCGCCGCCGAGATGCGCGCCGACCTGATCCGGGTACTCGGCGGCCAGAAGCCCAGCGCCCCCATGGTGATGACCGACGAGGACCGCACCACCTTCATGAGCGCGGACGAGCCTCCGCCGCGGAACTACCGCACCGTCGAACGCCACGACGACACCGCAGAGCAGGACCCGGCCGAACCGAACGGCCAGCGCCGAACCGCCTACATCGCGCTCGGCGCAGTCGCGGCCGTCGCCGTGGCGTTCGCTTTGTTCTGGGTGCTGCTCGGGCCTGGCAGCAGGCCGGACCAGGTAGCCGTTCCCGATCTGTCCAACAAGTCCTCGCAACAGGCGCAGGACGCGCTGCAGAAGCTCGGCTTCACGGTGGCGATCCAGCAGAAGCCCGACGGCAAGGTCGCCACGGGCAACGTCATCGCGACCCAACCCTTGGGCGGCTCGCGGATCGACGAGGGAAGCACCGTCACGGTTCAGGTGTCCTCCGGGCCCGCCCAAGTGCAGGTGCCGAAGCTCACGGGGCTGACCCAGGAGCAGGCCGAGCAGGTGTTGAATTCCAAAGGCCTGCGGATCAACTCGAACATCGAGCGCAAACCGTCGAGCACCGCCGAGAAGGATCAGGTGATCGAGCAGAATCCGTCGCCGGGTTCGAAGGTCGACGTGGACTGGGAAGTCGTCGTCACGATCGGCACCGGCCCGGAAGCGGTTCGCGTCCCCTACGTCGTCGGCCAGACGATCGACGTGGCTCAGCCGAATATCGAGGGCAACGGTTTCAAGGTCGTCGTGCAAGAGGTGCAGTCCTCGAAGCCGAAGGGCGAGGTGGTCGCCTCCAGCCCGGCCGGCGGCAGCAACGCGGAGAAGGGCTCCACGGTTACCGTCCAGGTGTCCGCGGGCGATCTGAAGATGCCGTCGCTGGTCGGTCTCACCGTCTCGCAGGCGGTGGAGAAGCTGCGCGCGGAAGGTTGGACCGGCAGCACCAGCCAGATCAGCCAGTCACCGCAGGGAACCTTCGACGCGGGCAATGTCGGACGCATACTCAGCCAGCAGCCGTCCGCGGGCAGTTCGATCCAGAAGAACAGCGCAATCCTGGTCGGTGTGGGGGTACTGGGTCCGCCGTGATCGGGCGTGGTCACCGGTATCCAGAAAACGAGACCAACCGGTGTGAATTGCGGGAGAATGATGCTGCTCCATCCCAATCAGCGCAGCTGAGCACGAGGAGGTAGCTCATGACCACTGCCAGGGACATCATGAAACCCGGCGTTCAGTGGATCTCCAAGGACACGACTATCGAGCAGGCCGCGCGCACCATGGCCGAACTCAACGTCGGGTCGCTGATCGTCTCGGACGACAACGAACGGATGTGCGGCATCGTCACCGACCGCGACATCGTGGTGAAGTGCATCGCTCAGGGCAAGATCCCCGCGAACTGCCGGGTCGAGGAACTGTGCGAAGCGACGCCGCGGTGGGTCGATGCCAACGCCGACATCGAGGAAGTCCTCGATGAAATGGAGAGCAACCGGGTCAAGCGCATGCCCGTCATCGAGGACAAGCGGCTGGTCGGCATGATCAGCGAAGCGGACCTGGCCAGGCATCTGGACGATAACCAGCTCGGCGAGTTCGTGACCGCCGTCTACGGGCGTCCGTAGCTTTCGAACCGGTGCGGAGGGCGGTATCCCACCGCCCTCTCGGATCGACCTGTGCACTTCGACAACGGTCTGCCGTCCGGCGATGCGAACTCGAGGGAGTTAGGGCGGGCAGCACAATCCGGTCGAGGTGTGGTGTGAGCCGACGCCCGGCCGCGGACGACGGACCGTCGTCCGCGGTGCGTCGCCCCTTTGTCGTGGCACGACCCGCCGTCAGATCCGGTCGGCCTTCGGCAGATACCGCAGCACGGCGACATCGCCGACTTGCGTCACGCCCGCCAGCCGCATCCTGCGGTGGGGCGCCCCCGGGAAATCGGCCGGGTCGAGGAAGCGCGGAGCCGCGACGTCACCCACCAGGATCGGGGCCACCGCAAGGTGCAGTTCGTCGGCCAGATCGGCGGCGAGGAACGCGGTATGGATGCGGGTGCCGCCCTCCACCATGAGACGGTCGACGCCCCGGCGGCCCAGATCGTCCAACAGCGCACCGAAGTCGAGTTCGGTGCCGAGATCCACCACATCGGCCAGTCCGCTCAGCCGGGTGGTGAGCTTCGCCGCACCCGCCGCGGTGGTGTAGACGAGCTTGCCGCCGCCGTGGTGCCAGAACCGCAGTTCGGGATCGAGCTCGCCGCTCGCGGAGACCGTGACCTTCAACGGATACTCCGGCTTGCCCGCGGCGAGGCGGGCCGCCCTGCGCTCGGCGCTGCCGACGAGCAGTCGCGGATTGTCGCTGCGCAGGGTCTGCGCTCCGATCAGAATGGCGTCGGAGTCCGCGCGGACTTGGTCGACCCGATCGAAGTCCGCCGCGTCGGACAAGTGCAGCCGCTCGGGGCTCGCGTCATCGATGTACCCGTCGATACTCGTCGCGACCGACAGGAGCACATGCGGACGGGTCACTGCAGCACCAGCGCGGCGACCTCCGCCTCCAGCGTCTGCACCAACCCTTCGGCGGGACGCTCACCGCACACGCCCAACCAGTTCGCCAGCATTCGGTGCCCGCCCTGAGTGAGCACCGATTCCGGGTGGAACTGCACACCGTGGATGGGCAAGGTGCGATGCCGCATCGCCATCACGATCCCGCTCTCGGTGCGCCCGAGCACCTCGATCTCCTCCGGCAGGGTGTCCTCGAGCACGGTGAGGGAGTGGTACCGCGTGGCGGTGAACGGGTCGGAAAGACCGGCCAGCACGCCGGCGCCGATGTGGAAGACCTCGCTCGTCTTCCCGTGCAGCAACTCGGGAGCCCTGGTGACGGTGGCGCCGAAGGCCTCGCCGATCGCCTGATGGCCGAGGCACACGCCCAGCAGCGGGACAGTTTCTTCCGCGCAGGCGCGCACCAACGGGATACTGGCGCCCGCACGGTCCGGAGTGCCGGGGCCTGGACTGATCAGAATGCCGTCGAAGTCACGGACCACCGCCGCGACGTCGGCCAGATTCGGATCGTCGTTACGCCAGACGACCGCGTCGACACCCAGTTGACCGAGGTACTGCACCAGGTTGAAGACGAAGCTGTCGTAATTGTCGACGACCAGAACACGCATGGCATCGAGATTACGTGCCCGCACGGCACCGCGTCGCATCCATTACCTGTTGGGATAGCCTAGAGACCACGACCTGCACGCCGAATACGAGGACGTCATGCCCAAGTCGAAGGTCCGTAAGAAGACCGACTATACGATCAACCCCGCCAGCCGGACGCCGGTGAAGGTGAAGGCCGGGCCGTCGCCGGTCTGGTATGTCGCGATCATGCTCGGATTCATGCTCGCTGGGCTGGCCTGGCTGCTCGTCTACTACTTGGCGGCCGAGCAGATCAGCTGGATGAACGATCTCAACGCCTGGAACTTCCTGATCGGCTTCGGTCTGATGGTGGTGGGCCTGATCATGACGATGCGCTGGCGCTGAGCGGCGACATCGCGCAGATTACAGACGTGTCATTCATGCACACCTGTGGATGAGCCTGTGGACAACTCGAGGAGCGATTGGGGAGTGCCGTGAGTTCGGAGTCCGCGGTCCCCGGCTCGCCGGACCATGACGAGCCGGGCCTGGTCTGGACCACGCCGACCTCCGCGCTCGTCGCGGTCGCCGCGGGCGGCGTCGCGTTGGCCGTCGCGGCGGTGGTCACCAACGAGGCGGCGAGCCGCCTGCTCGTAGGACTGGCAGCGGCCGGATTGCTCGCCCTCGCCGCGCTCGGGTTCCGGCAACGCCCGCGACTGTCCGTGGTGCCCGGCGCGCAACCACGCATGGTCGTCCGCACCCTGACGGGACCTGACGAATACACCCCCGAGCAAATCGTGCGCGCCCGTGTGGTGAGCTACCGCCGTCTCGGGCGGAAGATGCCGATGCTGGAACTCGACGTCCAGCACGACGGAGTGGACCGGCTGCTGATCTTCGGCCGCTGGGATCTGGGCGCCAATCCCGAGTTCGTATATCAAGACCTGGTCGAAGCCCTGCGGCTCACCCAGGACAAGACCCGCTGACGACGCCGCGGCCGGGACATTCGGCAAACCCGGCCGCGAATGTTTCACGTGAAGCGAATCCCGCTGTCAGGCAGTCGAAGTGATCGCGCCCACAGCCACCAGCGCCAGCGCCGCGAACGCCACGAGCGCCACCGCGATCCAGCCGACCGTCCGTGCCGCTTGCGGAGTGCGCACTCGCAGCCAACCCGGCAGGAACAGAATGCCGAGCGTGGCGACGGTACCCGCGGCCAGACCGCCGAGATGACCCCAGAGCGAGATGCCGGGCAGTGAGAGGCTGATGAAGACGTTGATGCCGATGATGATCAGCATCTGATTCGGGTTCTGCCGCAACCGGAGCAGAATGATCGTGATCGCACCGAACAGGCCGTACACCGCGCCCGACGCACCCGCCGTGAGACTGTTCTGGGACAACAGCATGACCCCGGCGGCCCCGCCGAGCATCGAGACCAGGTACACCGCCAGGTAGCGCAGCCGGCCCAGCACCAATTCGGCATCCCGGCCCACCACATACAGCGCGAACATGTTCAGCAGCAGGTGGATGGGGCCGTAGTGCAGGAACCCGGAACCGAGCACCCGCCACCATTCGCCGTCCGCGACCGCCGGTGCGAACAGCACCCAATCGAAGAACAGCGCGGAGCCACGCTGGTTGTCCATCAGGCTCTTGGCCTGCGCCGCGGTGATCGCGTAGATCACCACGTTGATCGCGATCAGCGCATAGGTCACATAAGGTGCGGACATCCGGGGCGCTGCCGCGCCCGAGACCGTCCGCACCGGCGCGACGTCGCGCTGATCCGCGCGCAGACAGTCGACACAGTGCTGACCGACGGCCGCGGGTCGCAGGCACTCCGCACAGGACGGCCGCCCGCACCGCGTGCAGGCCAGGCCGGTCGGGCGATTCGGATGGCGGACGCAGGTGGGTGCGGGCGGCTGGGGGTTCATAGTCTCATTCGATCGTGATCTTGGTGATGACGACGGGCTCCACGGGCCGGTCGTTGCGATCGGTCCTGGTGGTCGCGATGGCGTCGACGACCTTCCGGGATTCCGGGTCCACGACTTCACCGAAGATGGTGTGCTTGCGGTTGAGGTGCGGCTGCGGTCGAACGGTGATGAAGAACTGGGAGCCGTTGGTGCCGGGCCCCGCGTTGGCCATCGCCAACAGGTAGCCACGGTCGAACCGCAGCTCGGGGTGGAACTCGTCACCGAATTCGTATCCGGGGCCGCCGCGACCGGTCCCGGTGGGATCGCCACCCTGAATCATGAAACCGGCCATCACGCGATGGAACAGGGCGCCGTCATAGAACGGGCCGCTGTTGCCTCCGCTGGCGTTCGCGGTGGTGTAGGGAGCAGAACCGTCGGCGAGACCTAGGAAGTTGCGGACCGTCTTGGGCGCGTGGTTACCGAAAAGCGCGAGCTTGATATCGCCGTGATTCGTGTGCAGCGTTGCCACGGATGTCTGATTCGGTGAGGTCACGCCGCCCATCGTGCCACGGTCGGCGACGCGGCCGCGGAACTGGGCCGGACCGTGCTGTGAGCTGGGCCTCCTGCGCGAATCACCGGGCTGTGCATAGAGTGGTCCAATGACCTCTGGGCGCCTGCATGTCTCGTCGCGTTCACGTAATCGGCTCCTTCTCGCCGCCGCCGTCGCGCTGGCGGGTGGCGTGGCCTATCTGGCCCGCACCCGGCGGCCGCAGCCGCCGGAACCCGCGCCCGCGCCGCCGCGCATCGGATACTCCCGCAACGGCTCCACGCCGACTCCATTGGCGGAGACCGGCGTGGAGACCGAGCACTGACGAGACAGCGGCGGATCAGCGACTGACCGTCTTCTTGTACTGGCGCAGGGCCAGCGGCACGAACACCACCAGGATCACCACCACCCAGGCCAGCGAAGTGATCACCGGGTGCTGCAACGACCAGGCATCCGGCGTCGGCGCGAGCGGACTCGTGTTCCCGAACAGCTCACGCGTCGCCTGGGTCAACGCGGACACCGGGTTCCATTCCGCGATCACCCGCAGGACGGTGGGCAGTTTCTCGCTGGGGACGAACGTGTTGGCGATGAACGTGAGCGGGAAGATCACCATGAAGCTGGCGTTGTTGAACACCTCCGGCGCACGCACCAGCAGCCCCACCACGGCCATGATCCAGGACACCGCGTAGGCGAACAGCAGCAACAGGATGTAGGCCAGCACCGCGTCCAGGAACGAACCGCGGATGCGCCAACCCACGAGCAGACCGGTCAGCGACATGACGGTCAGGCTGACCACGTTGATCACCACATCGCTGATCGTGCGGCCGACCAGCACCGCCGACGAGGCCATCGGCAGCGAGCGGAATCGGTCGATGATGCCCTTCTGCATGTCCTCGGCCAGCCCGGCGCCGGTGAAGGTCGCACCGAACACCACGGTCTGCGCGAAGATGCCCGCGATGAGGAACTCGCGATATCCGCCGGAGAGGCCTGGGACGTCGATGGCCGCGCCGAAGACATAGGCGAACAGCAGCACGAACATGATCGGCGAGAGCGTGGAGAAGATCAGGACGTCGGGGACCCGCTTGATCTTGATGACGTTGCGTTTCGCGATGGTCACACTGTCGCTGACCACAATGGACAGTCGCGCGCCCAGCGAGGGCCTGCCCAGGACCGGGGCGGTGGCGGTCATCGGATCGTTCCTTCCGTAGCTCCCAGCTCGTCGTTCGCCGCGTCACCGGCGGCGATCGCCTCCGCCTCATGACCGGTGAGGGTGAGGAAGACGTCGTCCAGCGACGGGCGGCGCAGACCTACGTCGTGGATCTGCACGCTGTGCTCGGCCAGCCGCCCCACTGCCTCCACCAGTGCCTGCGACCCGTCGGAGACCGGGACGATGATCCGGCGCAACCCTGGTTCCAGATGAATCTCCCCGTCCGCCAAACTCTTCAGCGCGGCCTCGGCCGTCGCGAGATTGTCCACGCGATCGACGGTCAACTCGATGCGGTCGCCGCCGACCATGGTCTTGAGTTCGTCCGCGGTGCCCTTGGCGATCACCTTGCCGTGGTCGATCACCGCGATCGAATCGGCGAGCCGATCCGCCTCCTCCATGTACTGGGTGGTGAGCAGCAACGTTGTCCCACCCGCGACCAATTCCTCGATCACGTCCCAAAGATCCAGGCGCGCACGAGGGTCCAGTCCGGTGGTGGGCTCGTCGAGGAACAGCACGGGAGGGTTCGCGACCAACGCGCCCGCCAGATCGAGGCGACGGCGCATGCCGCCGGAGTAACCCTTGACCGGACGGTCCGCGGCGTCGGTGAGCCGGAATCGTTCGAGCAATTCGCGCGCGCGTTCCTTACTTCGCTGCACCCCCATGTGATAAAGACGTCCCACCATTTCCAAATTCTCGAAACCGGTGAGGTATTCGTCGACCGCGGCATACTGTCCCGACGCCCCGATGCGGGAACGCAACGTCTGCGGATCGCGCAGCACATCGATTCCGGCGACCGTCGCGCGTCCGGCATCCGGCACCAGCAGAGTGGTGAACACGCGGACGGTGGTGGTCTTGCCTGCGCCATTGGGTCCGAGCAGTGCGGTGACGGTGCCTTCCGGGACTCGCAGATCGAGTCCGTCGAGGGCCACCAGCTGGCCGTATCGTTTGACCAGACCCTCGGCGACTATTGCGTCGGGCATGATTCTCCTGAAGTTGACGAGTTCGATGCGAATGAGTGCGACCCCAGGAGCCCCGGGCGCCGATCAATTCGCTGGATCGGATCACCGGCCGATACCCGGCACAGTATCGTCCCGCTCGCCGACAATTTCATCCGATTTGATTCCGGAGACCTGTCTGCCCCGGAAGGACGACTCGTGCAACGCGAGAAGGCCGCATTCCGATCCGGTCGGTGCTCGGGGGTACCGGATCGGAATGCGACCGGTTCGATGATCCCGCGCGCACGGGTACCCGAGCGCGCGTAGCGGACTACCCGAATCGCCGAGGACCCGTACTCGGATGACGGAAATTCGCATGCGCGTTGTCGCGGCGAGCGGGGGCGCTCCGCGCGAACGGTCCAGTCGGTGATCACGAACACATGTTCGCATCGGGGTACGACACATTCGGTCCATGCGCGCGGGCGGCACCACGCCCGGAATGGCGGACACGCCCGAACGTTCTCGTGGATTCCTTTCTTCGGCGACCGGTCGGCATGTTGTGCACAACGCGTATCCGCAGCAGGTCATGCTGCCGTACAGCCATGGAAATGCTTGCTTTACAACACTTTTGGCAAACACTAAGCCAACAGGCGGGAATGGCGTTGGCGACCGAGGGGCCAGGGACAACTGCCATGCGGCATCCAGAAAGTAAGCCCACCCAAAAAAACTTGGAGCGCGGCCGTCCCCCCGCACACACAAACACACATCATCGAGTAGCATCGTTCTCGTCGGCCCCTCCCCCCCGGGCCGACCCTACGCGGGCCTCGGCTAACTCCCCCCCTTCGCCGAGGCCCGCTCCCCATTTTCAGACCAGGTCAGACCCCTGTTCCCGCTTGGTGGTCGCCCGGTTCCACCGCCCGCCACGCGGCGGCGAGGCGTTGCGCGCGCACGCGCCCGGCGGTGGCGAGCAGCGGCCGGTCACGCTCCCACCGCTGCCGTGTCACGGGGTCGGCGGACTGCCAGAAAGGCTCGAGTTCGGCCAGCACGTCACCGAACGAATCGAAGACCCCGCCGAGGGCGATGTGCACCCCGGCAGCACCCGGCGCATCGATGTCCAGGCCGCGCACGGCGGCCACCAGTGTCAACAGTCGTTGCCGACTCGCGCGCGGCCACTGCGACACCCGAGCCACCCGCACCAGCCAGCCCAGCGTGGCGGCCAGCACGTGGATGTCCTCGATCGTCCGGAACGGCTTGAGGTAGTCCAGATATCCGTCACCGGGAAGCGGCAGCGCCGGCACGCCGGTCAGCACAACCGACGCATGCGGGACCTCGGGCGCGAACGACAGCGCGGGATGATCGGTCAGGCGCACGCCTGGTTCCCCCGTCTCGACCGTGCAGGCGCGCAACCGGTTCCGCCCGTCCGGCGCCGTGCCGACACTGGCGATCACCACCAGCTGTCGCGCGTAAGAGCCCATGGTCGCGAACGACTTGGTGCCGTCGAGCAGCCAGACCCCGTCCCGCTCGGTGAGCGTGGTGCGGATCGCGGCGGGGTGACCGCCGCCTTCCTCGGTGGCGCACATCGCGACCAGTTCGTCGTCCGGCAGGTCGGGAATCAGCGTCCGCAGCGCTTCCTGGTAACCGGACAGGAAGGCGAAGCCGAGCCGGTCGGCTCCGAAGCCGCCCGCGATCGACACCTCCACCGGCTGCTCGAAACGATTCGCCGCCACACGATGTCGCGTCCACGCCGCGGCGACGTCATCGAGCGGCGCGGCCGCCACCGGCTCGGTCAGCAGGAAGTCGAGCAGAGTATCCACCTCAGCACGGTAACCGAGCAGCGACTCGCTCGAGAGGGCTCGGTGCGGACGACGGCCCGCCGACCAGGGTGAAACGGCGCTTCGATATCGCGTGGGAGCATGCGTCGACGGAACGTGCCCGGAATGCCGGCGATCTATGAGCAACGGTCGGCCCTGCGTGGGCCGATTCCGTCGACGAGCCTGCTTGACTGAACTGCCGCGCCGTACCGGAAGGAGTTCGACCTGTGCCGGAACTGGAAGAAGATCGCAAGAAGGCACTTTTCGACTCCGAAGCCAGACTGTCCTGGGTGCTGGCGGCACTCGCCGGGCTGATCGGTGCGGCGGCGTTCATGCATACCGCCGGCTATTTCGTCACTTTCATGACGGGCAATACCGAACGGGCCGTCCTCGGGTACTTTCACGACGAATCGGACATGGGTTTGGCGGCCGCCGGATTGCTGATGTCCTTCCTGTCCGGTGTCGTGGTGGCCTCATGGTGCCGCAGACGCTACTGGTCCGGGCACCCACACGGGCCCACTCTGCTCACCACTGTCTGCCTGGCGCTGGCCTCGGCCGTCGACCTGCTCGAATACCAGACGTCCAGCAAGCCGATCGGTCTGCTGCCGATCTTGTTCGTCGCCTTCGGCGTCGGCGCGCTCAACACATCGTTCGTCCGCAACGGTGAGGTCTCCATACCGCTCAGCTACGTCACCGGGACGCTCGTCAAGCTGGGTCAAGGTGTCGAACGCCACCTCAGCGGTGGCGACTACGCGGACTGGCTCGGGTACTTCCTGCTCTATGCCGGTTTCTCGCTCGGCGCGCTGCTCGGCGGACTGCTGAGCCTGCTGGTCGCCGGCTGGGCCATGCTGATCACCGCGACAGTCGTGTGCCTGCTCGTCACCGGCTTCACCTATCTGCACCTGGATCGGCACGGTCCCCTCACACGGTAAGCCACCGCCGGGTGACCGCGGGACTTCGCGACTACCGTGGCCGCGTGCAGAATATCGAAGACGAAGCCGCCGCCTTCGCCGCGCTCGTCATGCAGCATCTGGCGGCGCTGGGCGAAACCGATGTCGAATACGACCCGGACGAGTTCGCGATACGGATCGGCGATTTTTTTCTCGACCTGCACAACATCTTTCGGGAAACGCGTGAGCTCGATGCCACGGAGCGCGATGCCCGGGTCGCACAGCACTGCGAAGCCGTGCGTGAGCTACGCACCCCCGCACCGGGTTGGCCTTCGGTGCGGTCCATGCTGCGGCCGATATTGCGTCCCAACAGCTTCGGCGCAGGCGTCGAACCGGAGTCGCGGCCGATCGCTCGCTCCGCGTTTCCATTCGTGGACGAGATGGTGGCCATCGATTTGCCCCACACCCGATCGATCGTCACCTACGCGTCGTTGCGCGAATGGGATGTGAGTCCCGAGGAGGTTTTCGCGGCGGCGCGCGAGAACCTCGGCGCGATAGTGAGTTTCACCGACATAGAGGAAGACGGCATCCTGCAATTCGTCGACGACGGCGACGGCTACTGCACATCATGGCCGCTGTTCCCCGGCTGGCTCGCCGGTTCCGGCTTCGGAACCCAACCACCTGTCGCCTTCATGCCCGATGTCGACACGCTCATCATCGCGACCGGCGCGGACGATCTCGAGCCGATCTTCGAGGTGGTGGAAGAGCAGTATCGTGACGCGGCCCGGCCGGTCTCGCCACAGGGGTACACCGTGGACGACAGTGGCGCGGTCATTCCGCTCGATCGTTCGCCCGCGCACCGCCACCTGCCCGCCGTGCAGCGGGCCCGATGCGGTTTGGCGGTCACCGAATACGACGCGCAGGCTCAGATTCTCAACGAGATCGTCGAGCGCGATCTGGAATTCACGCCCTATGACCTCGAGTCCGCCTATGTCGGTTCGGTCATGTACGGCCATGGCGACAAGGGTCCCTTCACGATCACCGTCTGGGGGGAAGGTGTCGACTACTTGCTCCCGGAGGCCGACTACGTCGCCTTCTGCCGTGACGACCGAGGTGAACTGGAGCGTCTTTTCGAGGTCCCGTTCGATGCTGTCGTGGGACTGACCGGCCTCACTCCGGTCCCGGATCTCTCACCTCGCCGCTACGAAATCCGCCACTGGCCGGATGCCGAGACGCTGGCCGCACTGGAAGGGGCGGCGGTCTCTCCCTGACCTGCGAACTGCGGTGCGGCTGCACCAGAGGGAATCAGAATCGGCGGGCGCCTGTCACCGGCATCGAGGAGAGGGGGGAAGTGGTCACGCCCGTGCCGTATGTCGATGCGTGGATGACTTTGCCGTCGCCTGCGTAGAGGGCGGAGTGGCTTCCGCCGTAGAACGAGACCATGTCGCCGGGACGCAGTTCGTCGAGCGGTACCGGCGTTCCGGCGGCGAGCTGGTCGTAGCTGGTGCGTGGCAGCTCCACGCCGGCCTGCTCGTAGGACCACTGCACCAGCCCGGAGCAATCGAAGGAGTCTGGGCCGACGGCGCCATAGCTGTAATCGGAACCGAGTTTGGTTCGTGCCGCGTCGACGGCCATATCACCGGCGGTCCTCTGCGGAATCACCGCGGCGGGCGGAGTGGGCGCCCGAGGCATGATCTGCGGGAGGTCACCGAGGAAAGGGATCTCGATCTCCGGAAGCACGCCGATCAGTGGGATCTCGATCGCAGGCACAGTCGTCGGTAACGGCAGCTCGATTACGGGAATCTTCACCGAAACCGGGGACTCGATGGCCGGGCCGAGCGTGGCAGGCGCGATCTCGATCTGCGGAACCGGGGTACTCGCGATGTTCTCGATATCCGAGAACCCCGCGGTCACCGGAGATTCGGTGACGGGGAGTATGGCGTTGTTCAGGGGAATGTAGTCGGAAATCTCGAACGTTCCCACGCCCGGAATGGTCACCGGCTGGGCCGATGCCTCCCCTGCGTTGCACAACACGCCGATGAATGCGGCCGCTCCGGTGGCGAGTGCCCAGAGCACAGCACGTCGCAGGTAGCGGATATATCGGTCGTCGGTCGATGATGCCATGATGCGGTCCTCCGATGCTCATATCGCCGGCCTCCGGCGGAGCCATACGACGCCGCCATGCGTGGCGCGACGGACTTCACCAAAGACCTCGAATTGATTCGAAAACCATCACGGTGCTTCGTCAGTCCAGCGGATCCGATCCGAGTATTCACCTTTCGGCATAGTTTGCATCACGTAAAGCACAACACACCTTTATTTCCATAACGAAATAATAACTCGTTCCGGCACCCGCAACGATAATTCCGCGTCTCGCAATTCGTTCCCTCTGTACGCAATGACCCCGCAGGGAAAACATTCCGCTGCGGGGCCGTCGCCGACTGCGATTTCACGCGGTGATCTGTTCCTCGATCTGCTCGGCGATCGTACGGAGCTTGGCCGCGAATTCGCGCGCCGCGCGCGGGTCGTCGCTGGATCCTTTGACCACGCGCTTCGTCAGCGCCGCGAGCCGGGATTCCATGGCGGTGAAGATGTCGGCGGAGCGATCGGTCGGGTCGCCCGGCAGTTCGCCGCGCAGCCACGCTTGGAGACGCTCGACCACCACTTCTTCGTCATAGCGTTCGGGCAGCAGCGCCACCGCCTGCCGGAGCTTTCCCGCGGTGACCTTCACGTCGGCACCCGCCGCCACGGTGGTGTAGATGGTGACCGCAGCGTCTTCCCCGTATTCGGCCGCCACCGGCAGCAGTTCGCGGACCTGGCCCTCGTTGATCGCGGGCGCGACCGGCTGCAGCCGCGCGGCGAGCGGCCAAGCGCGAATCAGCTTGTGCGCGTACGACCGCTGCATATCCCACCGCTGTTCCACGTAGTCGTCGAACGTCTCGTGGCTGTCGCGGTAGAGCCTGCCGTCCCGCACGATCTGCAGCGCACGCCCGGCGGCCCAGAATGCGATCCGCAGCGTGTCGATCGACGACTCGCACGCCGTCAACTGCGCCCGTTCTCGGTCGCTCAGGGGTCCGTCACCCGCGTCCGGCACCGGCATGGTCAAGACATTCGGGCTCACGGCCGGCTTCGACCGCCGCCATTCGGCGTCGCGCAGCGGGGACACCGGTGGCGTGTGCTCGGCGCCGTCGGATAGCGGATTCGCCCCGCCGATCGAACCCTTCCTGCGTTGTGGAGGCATCAGGCAGGCACCTCCAGCAGGGCGCGATACGCGCTCAGCAGCTCGTCGCCCACCTTGCGGTACTCGCCCAAATCCTCGATCGGATTCTCGGCGCCCTCCCCCACCTCCCCGTCGGCCGCCTCCCGATACCATTTCCAGGCGCTCAAATAGGAATCGAATACGTCGTAGCCCGCGCTTTCCAAATGGCCCCGCTGCGCACGGTATTCGGTCGAGACATTGACGCCTTTCTTCATGATCACCGGGACTTTGGTCATCAGCACCCGCACCCGGATTTCCCGGTCGGTGTCGGCCGCCGCCTCCTCGGCGGCTTTGAACGTACTCGGCACGCGTTTGACTTCCGACGGGCTCACACTCGTCAACAGCAACAGCTCGTCGCTCTCCGGAACAGCGGCCTTGAAGATATCGGCCGACTCACCCCCGGCGTCCACGATGATGACGTCGAAATCGGCGGCATTGTCCGTTATGCAGTCGCCGACATGCCGCGACGGGAACGCGACCAGATGGAACGGCACTTCGATGCCCCCCTTGACCAGCCGCCGGTACCAGGAGTAGCCGGTCTGGCTGAGCGGGTCGGCGTCGATCACCAGCACCCGCAGTTCGTGAACAGAAGCGAAGTAGCTCGCCAAGAAGAACGCTGATGTCGTTTTGCCGACACCGCCCTTGAGATTCCCCAGCGTGATGACCAGAGGTTCGGGCAATTCGAGTGGCGCAACAGAATTCGTCATTGACGTTCCTCCGAGGGTGAGGAGTGTATTACTGTGCCGGGCCAGTCTGGCACAGTATCGACGAATATCGTCTGATTGCGGCGCCTTGTCGCGGCTGTGCCGCTGCCGCTCTGTGTCCAATTGGACACAAAGGTTCCGGCTATCCCGCCGGAAATTTCACCACCCCGCAGGGACGGCGAGCCCGTGTTCCCGCTGCTGCCGACTCGAAATTCGTCGGGGGGACGCCCGTTATCCGTATCGGCCTCGAAGCTCGGGTGCGTACACCAACGCACCAGCGGTAGGCCGCCGCACCGGAACGAAGCGTTTCGGGTCATCAGTGGAGCCTAGGGGAATCGAACCCCTAACCCCTGCCTTGCAAAGGCAGTGCTCTGCCAATTGAGCTAAGGCCCCTCCCGGGATCAGCGGGTGGTCACCTCGTGCCACATGTCCGCGTCGCTGCGCTGGCGCAGCTTGGAGATGCCGAAGAGAACCAGAACCACGACACCGGCGGTGAGAAGAAGTTTCATGGTTTCCACCCTACTGCGGTGCCCGAAGCCCGCCCAGAAAGATCCGAGCAGATCACTGATGGATTCGTCAAGACTGAACAATGAGCCATGACGATCGTGGCCGGAGCCGCTCTGTGTCTCGGCCAGTTATTGCCCGATCACCCCGACCGTGACGACGCCGCCGCCACCGATCAGGTCATCGAAGACCTGCTTCGGATGTTCGGCGTTCTGGCCGACGAGGCGGACGAGATCTGCTCACGCCCCCTGCCTTCCCTCGCCGAGGTGCTCGAGCGCGCCGCCGGACCGGGCGTCACCCGGGGCGCGGCCGACGGCGCTCGGCTTGACGCGACAACCTGCCGTTTTGACCATCTCAGCGGCGAGAAGGTAACGTTTTGCAGGCGTATGTACGCGCGGGGCCTTAGCTCAATTGGCAGAGCACTGCCTTTGCAAGGCAGGGGTTAGGGGTTCGATTCCCCTAGGCTCCACTCGTCGAAGGCTCATGCTCGCGGAGCGTGAGCCTTTTTCGTGTGGTTCCGGTGTGGACCGTTCAGTTCTCCGGCGGGAACTGCCCGTTCGCCTGCACGGTGGTGCCGTTCAGGGTGAATGTCACGACGCTCGGTCCTCCTTGCGGGCAGCACAGCGCGTCGTCCTTCAACGGCCAGCGGTACTGCACGGACACGGTGTCGCGGGTCTTGCCCAGAACTGTCGTGTACCCGTATGGCCGCGCGCTCGCGGTCCCGAGATACTTCCCGCCGGTGAAGAAGAGAACGTGTGTGCCGGGATGAATTCCCGGCCATTCCACAGTCATCCACGACAGCACCCCGGAACATCCTGCCGCGATGGGATCCTCGCTCGCCCCTTGGATCGTCCACGACCCGCCACCGGGCGGCGCGGCCAACGTGGCGACCGAGGACGCCGCGAGCGCCGAGTTGACGTCGAAGCACAGGCCGTGGCCGCTACCTTCCGGCGCCGACTGCGTAGCGGGAGACGAGGTCGCCGCAACGGATGGTTCCGGGACCGCGGTGGCCCCGGGAGCCGGTTGTTGCGCCGTCGCCGGCTGTGGCGCCCCTCCCGCTTGTGGTAACCCTCCCGGTTGTGGCGCCGCCCCCGGTTGTTCGCCGATCGCTGTTGTCCGCGTCGCCGCCGGACCCGCCGATGACGCGGTGGTCGTGCTTCCCGCCGACGTCGCGGACCCGGCCGATGTGCTCGAGTCGGTCCCGCACGCGGCGGTTGCGACCACAACGGTGGCCGCGATCGACAGCACAGCCGATAGTCTGACGTTCATTGCGCACCCCTCGAAATTGCTGATCGAGCTTCGGTTTCGATATTCGTTCGGGCCGCGATCACCGGCGCGCCGAAGCGACGCGTTGCGGCATCGCAGCGCGACGAATGTTCTTGTCCCTCAACTGTTGTCAGAGATGTCGGACCGACCGCCCGCGGTGTTACAGGGGTGCGTCCAGCGGGAGTCTCCGGTCTGAACAGCAAGTGCCGATACGCGGAGACATCTCGGGCACGCGCGAGCCCTCCAGGAAATCGCCCAGGCCCAGAACACCGTCCCGCAGGAGATCATTCTGGGCCGGCGCAGCGTTCGGAGGGCGAACGGTCGTTGGATAACACCGCTGTAACGGCGGAAGTGGAGCCGCCGATGGACTTGGCGGTACGCCTGAGCGGACCGAAAACCTAAGAGAGAAAGGCAGATTCGACATGACTCGAATCACTCGGCTCACCATCGGCGCACTTTTGACCGTGGCTGTGCTGGCACCTGCCGCAACCGCGCAGGCGGAGACTTCGCAGCCCACTCCGTCTGTGTCCTCGATCGCCGCCGGCGACAGCGGCTCGGCGAGCGGTTCGTCGTCGGGAATCCTTTGCACCATCATCAAGCTGATGCTCATGAACCAGGGCCCCCAGTTCTGCCAGTAGAACCCCGAGAGCGCGGCCGGGATTTCGACGACCGACCGGCATGTGCGCAGGGCACCGGCGATTGCCGGACGACGGTGCCCCCGCGGTCTCGCCCAGGCGACATGACCCCGCTCTCACATGAATCGCTACCAACCAACGTTTCAGGAGTTTCAGATGTCCACACTGCGTGGAATCCTCGTCGGCGCGCTGATCAGTGCCGCGACCCTTGTCGGCGCCGGCGCCGGCGCGGCCGAACCCCTTCCGCTCGAGGCCTTCACCCCGGCACCGACCGACTCCGTCGCTGGCGGGCTTTGTGACGCACACCCCGCCCTCGCCTTGTGGTGCTTCATCAGCCAATCGGCGTAGAAGTCCTTGACGCATCAGCGCCGAGTAGGCGGTGCGGTACTCGGCCCCTGGAGCGCGGGGTGAGGCAGCGGACGCGCCGGGTCTACAGGGAACGCGGCGAAGTTCGCTGAACGGCGGACGGCCGGTTGATGACGCAACGGTAGATCGGCTCGAGAGGACCGGAATGGCGCCTGACCTGGCACTGAGGGAGGTGGGCCTAGGAGGACTTGAACCTCCGACCTCTTCGTTATCAGCGAAGCGCTCTAACCGCCTGAGCTATAGGCCCGTAGTTTGTGTTGTTTGCATGAACAACGACGTGTAGAGACTACACAACACCTATCCACTGAACCAAAACGGCTGGTAGAAGCCTTAGCGAGGCGCACTTGCGGCGGCAGCGACAGCCGCTGTCCAGCGCCGCCGGTATGACAGTCCGTCAGGCGACAGCATCCACGAAAACGGCCGGCACTCTGCCTGTTGGGCGAGTACCGGCCGTCTGGACGTTCCGGGA